>JBDRBZ010000226.1:0-2719 GCA_043822175.1 Candidatus Omnitrophota bacterium | reverse complement strand
CCGTGCTTTTATCATCAACAAGGATAATTTCACTGACAACGTTTTTGGGTATGCCGTCGACCGTTATTTTCAGGGTTTTAGCCGCATTATGCGCCGGCAGCACCGCGATCGTCTTCATGGGCACTCCCGCCGAGGCATATTCTCCGCCGGCAGGGGCATCATCGGCAAACTCTGGTTTTTTCGCTTTTACGGCCAGGACCTCTATCTGATCGCGGAAATTGACGCTGAGCTTTACTTTGCCCAGGCTCCCTATTCTCGAAATAAAATCCAGCATATTGTAGATAAAATTGCTGTAGGGTCTTAACCTCTCCACCCAGTAATTTACGGAAAATATCCGTATGTGAGGGTTGTACCTGAGAACTTTGAACCCGCAAACATCCAGTAAACGGCGGAGTGTGACCTTCGAAAAATAGAACAGATGAAACTTATTGATACCCCACCATTTACCGCCCAGGACCCTGCTCATGAAACTCATGATATCCGGAGTGCTTATATAAAGCACCCCGTCATTCTTGAGTATCCTGCGTATCTCCCCGAGCATGGCATGCGGGTCCGAGAGGTGTTCTATGACATCCAGCATAACTACCGCGTCGAAATGCTTGTCCGGGAACACGGCTTCTTTAAGCGCGCCCTGAAAAACGTTAAGGTTAAGTCTATTCGCAGCATACTCCGCGGCCCACTTTGACATTTCCACACCAAAGGTTTCCCAGTTCCTGCGTCTTGCCTCGTCCAGCAGGAACCCCGAGGCGCAGCCGATATCGAGTATCCTGCCTTTTTTCTTGTACCTCTCGATCCTCCTGATCACCCTTATCGCGGCATCCCGCCTCCCCTCCTCCTCCGTCAGATACCCGCCGTCCACCATATCCACATATTTTCTCTCATACTGCGCGATGTCATAATCCTGCCTGGCGAATACAAGCCCGCACGTCCGGCACCTGTAGATAACTTCAGGCTTTTGCATCTCGCTTTCCGATATGGCGTAACTATCCCGCGGCAGAACCTTACCACCACCCGGTTTATGCCTGTAGGCCACATCACAATTGCTAGTACCGCATAGATTACACCTCGGATCCCGCATGATCATCTTCCTTTCCAGTCAAATACCATAATTATCACCGCGCCGTTCGCATCTGACATGTTCCTCTTCATGGTCGCTATCGGGACAAGCTCCTCAGTCTCATCGTCGATAATGGCGAGCTTTATCGTATATCTTCCGGTTTTCAGATCAGACGGCAATACAAACCAGTAATTCTCTCTGATAATCTCTCCCGGTTTCCATCTATAGGTTGGATACAGCCTGTAGCACGTATATTTCTTGGCCAGTTTCAGAACTTTGTCGTTGCTGTCCGAAAGAGCTATCAATGCATTATAATCTGCTTTGGTTTTTTTCAGGCTTTTCCAGAAAAAAGACATCGCTATTTCCCCGGACTTATCTCCTTCCCCGAATGCGGTACTGTATCCTATCAGACCGACCTCATTGTTGATACTGCAGGGGTTTATCACACCGATCTCGGGCACCTCTCCTAGAATATCAAAAAGCGGCCTGAGGTTCCTCCTGCCCTCATTTCTGAACAGTACAATGCCTTCATCGAAATCCATTACAACCCAGCCGTATTTAGTAAAAAATCTCCCCATGTTTTCCTGCGCATCTTTAACGCTAAAACTGAACGCCCTCATATCGGCAAAATCTATCAAGGCGTAATCCAGGTCTTCGGGAAGGGGATACCTGACAGAGGAAAGGGTGTACTTACCGCGAAAAATATGATGAAACGAGTGCAGGTCCTTTCTGGCGGATAAGCGCGGCAGGAACCTGAACGTGGCCGCGACAGACGCCCCATCCGGTATCATGCCGAGATATTTTTTGTCGATAAACGCCGCTTTTTCGTCAACTGCTATATGCGGGATATCGCTGCTACGCAGCATATCGGGCCGCGCAATGCGCATATGGACCCATATTGAAGACCCCACACTCAAAATAAGTATTACAGGCGCCATTAAAAAACCGGCTTTTCTCGAAAAACCGAATGACAACAGCCTTTTCAGCCCGTATGCCGCGGAAATGAACAGAATAGGCGCGAACTTGGCCCCGTAATGAAAAATAATGCTCTTGTCCGATGTCCGGAGGGAAAGGAAATGCTGCAATATAAGAGGCGCTACGGGTATAAGCCTGTCAACGGCGAGCACCGGCAAAAACACTAAGCCGGCCGAAAGCCCCAGGATAAACCTCATGTTAACGGGAGAGAAAAGCATGGATAAAAATTCCCAGGGAGAATACAGGATATTGAGCAAGGCGTCCTTAGGCGTGCTGCCCAGGCCGCTGTACAGCAAATAGAAATTTATTACGCCTTTATTAAAATACGGCTTCACGACCCCGAAGCAAACCAGGAAAAACACAAAACCCAGGACGAAAGGCATTACTATCCATTTCTTTTTCTTCCTGTCAATAATAGCGAGAAACCCGAACATGCCGATCATCAAGGATATGTTTTCTTTGCATAACATGGCCAGAAACGAAAACAGGGCAAATCGTGACATATTATCATCGTGATACGCCATATATGCGAGAAAAAGGAACGGGACAGCCAAGACAACGGGGTGAAATTCAAACAGATTCGCGTATATGAGAGGCGGGTATAAGACATACATGACAAACAGCACAAAGGCCCACGTATTGTTCAATATGGTCCGGGTAAACCTGAAAAGGAAAAAGCCCCCCGCG
>JBDRBZ010000225.1:0-2715 GCA_043822175.1 Candidatus Omnitrophota bacterium | reverse complement strand
ACTATTTTTAAAATAGTAACACGCGTGACAGAGTCTGTCAAGTATGTTTTTAGCCTTTTTTCTTTATGTTTCCGGACTTGTGTTCTATAATAGCCGTCATCGCCTGATACCGTTAAAAACAGGACATATATAGGTTAGCTACAGGTTATGCACATGAAACGAATATTGCTCGTAAACCCCTGGATCTATGATTTCGCGGCGCACGACTTCGGCATCAGGCCCGTCGGCCTCCTTTCAATTGCCCAGGCATTAAGGCTCGCCGGAAATGAGGTGTTTCTCATAGATTGCCTTGCCGGGTCACGGGGCCCGAAGGACGCAAGCGGTTTTTGTAAAATCGACAGGACACCTGTCATACGCCCTGAAACGTTAAAAACCGTGGACCGACCTTACTTCCGCTACGGAATACCCGTGGAAGATTTTCTGGAGAAAACAGTCGGCTTAAGCCGTATTACTTCCATCTTCATGACATCGGGCATGACATACTGGTACCCCGGCGTCCAGCTGGCCATAAGACTCTTGAAATCCTCCTTGCCTCACGCCCCTATCTGGCTCGGCGGTATTTATCCGACTCTCTGCCGCAAACACGCCCTGCTTCATTCCGGCGCTGATAGAGTCTGGAAGGGCGATTACCTCTCAAGGCGCCTGTTCACTCAGAGGGAATTTTATCCGGCCTATGACCTTTTGGAAAACACGGACCTCCTGCCCTTGAGGCTGACAGAGGGATGCCCCTACAGGTGCAGCTACTGCGCGTCCCGTATCCTTAAGCCCGGATTTGTGATGAAAGACCCCGTCAACCTTTTCGAAGAGGTCATGCACTATAACACAAAATTCGGGACGTCAAATTTTGTTTTTTACGACGACGCTCTCGCGTACAGGAGCGACAGGGGCATAAAAAAATTCTTAAGGCTTATTGCGGCATCGGGGCATGCCTTCACGTTTCAGACCCCGAACGGCATACACGCCAGATACATAGACGACGAGCTTGCGGCCCTTTTCAAAAATGCCGGCGTCATGGACATAAGGATTTCACTTGAAACATCCGATGAGGACATCCAGCACTTCACGGGCGGCAAAGTCACGAATAATGACCTTAAAACCGCTGTCCGCAACCTCAAGGAAGCCGGATATGCCAAAAATGACATCGGCGTATATGTCATGGCGGGCGCCCCCTGGCTCTCAATAGATAAAACCATAAACGATGTGATGTTCGTTAATTCCGTGGGGGCAAAAGCGGTTCTTGCTTCATATTCTCCGATACCGGGCACAAGGGATTTCGCGGCTCTTATACGCGGCCGCATATTGCGCAGGGATACAGACCCGCTCTGGCACAATAAAACCATATTCCCGAAACTGCTGAGTCCGTATTACATGGAAAAAATACAGGCGTTACGCCGGCTCGCGTCCAAGCTGAACAGCCTATAAACACAAAGGAGGTGCGTGATGGATTTCTTTGAAACGGTTAAAACGAGGAGGTCGGTCAGGGTTTATTCGGATAAGGGCGTCCAAAAAGAGGCTATTGAGCAGGTCATTGACGCGGGCAGGCTGGCTGCCACGGCGCGCAACGAGCAGCCATGGGAATTTATTGTCACGCAAGACAGGGATAAGCTTGCCGAGATAGGCAGGCTCTGCCCTAACGGCAAATTCGCATCAGGGGCCTCATGCCTGATAGCCGTATTCTCAAAGGACACAAAATATTATATTGAGGACTCCTCTGCCGCAACACAGAACATGCTGCTGGCGATTGAGGCATTGGGCCTGGGCGGCTGCTGGATCGCGGGAGATAAGAAAGATTACGCCAACGAGATACGCCGGTTATTCGTCGTTCCGGAAGGCTATAAACTTGTCAGTATGGTCTCTTTAGGCCACCCTAAAACCGATGAGCCTCCTCATCCGAAGCGCAATCTTCCCGACATGATCCATTGGGAGAAATGGTAAGGGTCAGGCCCGGCCCGTTTCCCGCAGGTTCCTCTATTCGCCTATTATCTTCACCAGCACCCTTTTGCGCCGCCGTCCGTCAAACTCACCGTAGAAAATTCTCTCCCACGGACCAAAGTCAAGCTCACCTTCAGTAATCGCGATAACCACCTCGCGGCCCATCACCGTACGTTTTAGATGGGCGTCAGCGTTATCCTCGCCGGTCTGATTGTGCCCGTATTGCGAGGTAGGTGTGTGCGGTGCAAGCCTTTCCAGCCACCTATCAAAGTCCTCATGCAGCCCGCCTTCATCATCATTTATAAAAACGCTGGCGGTGATATGCATGGCGTTCACAAGGCACAGCCCTTCCTTTACGCCGCTTTTCTCGACAGCTTCTTCTACCAGCGGGGTGATATTGATAAACTCACGCCGGTTTTTCGTATTAAACCGGAGATATTGAGTATGGGATTTCATTCCTTAAACCTAAAATTTCTTAAAGCAATCTGTAGAATCGGATGAGCCAAGGTTCATAGCTACTTAGACCTGGCTCTACAAGGTAATATGTTAGTTTTAAAAGGAATAAATTGAGTTCTCATCGTGTGCAAAAATCAACAAGCTTATACAATTTCACCGATAGACTGCCAGGGGATAGCGGATATCTTATCGCTAAGCTTCGTCTTGCGCGGAACGCGGCAAATAAGAAAACCTTCCTTTGCCGATTTATACTCGGACAGGAAGACCTCCAAATGGCGTATATTAGCCGACGCGGGATTTTCGGTCCACTTGACCTCCAACGGCGTA
>JBDRBZ010000224.1:0-7068 GCA_043822175.1 Candidatus Omnitrophota bacterium | reverse complement strand
CCGTCAAGGCCGCTTTTCTCCCTCATGATAATATCCATGGTCACGAGGTCAGGTTTTATTGAGGCGTATTTTACGGCCGCGTCCTTAGCGTCTTCCGCCTCCCCGGCCACCTCGTATCCGTGCCGCAGGAGTATGTCCTTGATCATCTCCCGCATGTAGCTGGCATCGTCAACTATCAGTATTTTTTTAGCCATCTTAAAGCCCCCTTTCGCATATATATCAGATTTCTTTTTCCCCGTAAGTCAATGTCCTCACCCTCAGTTTTCCGGTTGCAGAGTCAAGTATAATAGTCCGTCCGAACGACCCCCCTGTCTCTTCGGCGATAACCTTAATGCCTAATTTCAAAAGGCGCGCTTTAGCCGCGTCCACGTTGCGCATTCCGATATGCCCCTCTTTACCCCTCGATATGTCAGGAAACATGTTCGCGCCTCCGGCGATCTTGGCCTTAATATGCTCCTTGCTTGCCCCATGTTCGACCATCTTTCCAAGCAACTCATCTATAGCGGTATCCACAAATTTAGCCGTGTTTCCGCGCGATTTCGCGGTAGCGTAACTCATTGCCGGCAGCATGGCATGAAGTATTCCCCCCACACGGATATAAGGGTCATATAATGCCACCCCGACGCAGGACCCCAGCGCCTGGGTCTCGAGATTATCCGGGTACTTTGCTACGGCAAGCTGTGCCATGCCCACACGTATTGTATTCGACATGCGCCCTCTCTCCTTCTTATCGTGAAACAGATCCTATTTCTGCCCGAGCACACGTTCCACGGCGCACAATACGCGTGAAGCCTCAAAGGGTTTTACTATAAAATCTTTAGCCCCCGCCTGTATGGCCTCGACAACAAGCTGCTGCTGCCCCATAGCGCTTACCATTATAATCTGGGCGGCGTGATCAAGGCCCATGATCTCTTTCACGGCCTCGATACCGCCCAATTCGGGCATTATAATGTCCATGGTAACCATATCGGGTTTTACTTTCTTATACTGCTCTATGGATTCCTTACCGTTGGCGGCCTCGGCCACCACTTCATGCCCGCCCTGCTTCAGTATGTCCGAAAGCATGCGCCGCATGAATATCGCGTCGTCCACGACCATTATTTTAGCTTTCTTACCCGCCATGTTATTCCCTCCTTCTTTAAACGGTTGTGTCACCGATGATTCCGGCCTCACCCTTTGTGAGGATCTTTGTCGCGTCAAGCAGCACAATAAGCCTGTTTTCCTGTTTGCCCACGCCTTTAATAAAGTCCGCGTGCACCTGGGATTGAAGCATCTCAGGGGTGGGATCGATATTGCCCGACTGTATCCTCAGCACCTCGGGCACATCATCCACGACCAGGCCCACCGTGCTCCCCTGGATTTCCACGACGACGATCCTTGACTTTTCCGACCTCCCGCCTGATTTGAGCCCGAACCGCCTGGCCAGGTCCATGACAGCGATTATCTGGCCCCTTAAGTTTATCACACCCTCTATGAAATCCGGGGCCTTGGGCATGGGCGTAATATCCTGGATCCTTATGATTTCCCTTACCTGGGATATCTCAAGCCCGAATTCCTCGTCAGCGAGCCTGAATATCACAAGCTGTATCTCTTTTTGTTCCGCCATACATCCCTCCTTTTTGGTTATCCCTGTTTCTTATGGCGCAACTCTGTCATTTTTTTCTTCATCGCGTCCGCCTTTTCGCGAAGTTTGGATATTCTCGAACCGTCTCCCGATCTCATGTCGCGCGCCGCCGCTGCCTGTGACTGCGCCGCATCGCCTATCTTGAACTTTGCCACCATACTATTCAGTGTCAGGCCCATGTCGGCCAGTTCCTGGGCGCTGGCTGCCATCTGTTCCATTGACGCCGTCATTTCCTCTGTGGAAGCGGACGCCTCTTCAGTTGCCGAGGCCGTCTCTTCCGCCACTGACGCGATATCTGAAACTGATTTTGACGCCTGGGTGGCGCCGGCTGCCTGTTCCTGGCTCGCGGCCGACACCTGTTCTATCATCGTAGCCACGCTTTCGGCGTTCTTTATGATATCCAGTATTCCCTCGCCTGTCTTTTCAGAGGCCACGACAACCATATCGGCGTCCTTCACAAGCCCCTCTATGCCGGAAACCGCCTGCGTCGTATCCTTCTGCACATCCTTGATAAGTTTACCTATCTGGTCGGCTGATTTGGCGCTTGCTTCGGCAAGCTTTCTCACCTCTTCCGCCACAACCGCGAAACCGCGCCCGTATTCCCCGGCTCTGGCCGCCTCGATAGCGGCGTTTAACGCCAGAAGGTTTGTCTGGTCGGCTATATTGGTTATGACAGCCACTATGTCACCTATCTGATCGGACCTCTCACCGAGCTTCCGTACCATGTGGGACGACTCTGTGATGGACTTTGCTATCCCGATCATCCTGTCACGGCCTTCCTTCCTGGTCAGCTGGCCTATCTGCTGGGCTGTCTCGAGCGACCGCGCGGATTGCGAGGCCGCGTCCTGGGCGCTCTTCGAGACCTGGTTTACCGAGGCCGCCATCTGCTCCATAACCTTCTGCGTCTCTTCAACTTTATTGGCCTGCGTCTCTGTGCCCTTGGCTATCTGCTGGACCGTAGTCGACACCTCTTCGGTGGTGGCGTTCATCTCCTGCGCGCTTGACGATAGTTCCTGCGATGAACTTGAAATACGTTCAGATACCGAGAAAATCTGCACCACCATACCCTTTAATCCGCTCAACATCCCATTAAACGCCTTGGCAAGATCTCCGATTTCATCATCACTCGCGACCTGGACCTCTGCTGTTAAATCCCCGGCTGCCCCGGCAATCTCGTTAATGCGCTTATTTACAATAAAAAGTGGACGGGTTATCAGTCTCGACAGGAAAGTTCCTATGGTTAACCCAAGGGCGATACCGATAAGCCCAAAGATCACCACACTATTATAGGTAGTCTGCGTGGTGTTATCTGCGGCCTTATGCGCCTCTTCCTGCTTGGCCATCATTTGCGCCTCTAATGATTCGAAAATTGCCCCCATCGACTCTACTGCGCTATCGAATTCTTCCATGGCCTTTGAATTCATCACAATTTCGGATTTTGCCATTTTGGCCATATCCGTGACCTGGTCCGGCCCATTCTCATAAGCCGCAATCATTCCTACTATTCCTTTATCAAGCTGTTTATCTATATCCTCAAGTTCTGCTATTTCCTGCGCGTTAGCCAATCCGGTATTTTTTAACCGGCTCAAACATTCCTCAAAATTCTTGTGCGCTATTTCTATGAACGTTCGCGCCTGTTCAATTTCCCCCTCCATGATCATGCTATGGGCATATGCCACTTGTAAAAAACTGATCCTCATCTCCATAATAGCATCAGCCGCAGGCCACGTTTTCTCCTGTATAAAGTTCAAACTGTAATCTATCCTCTTAATGCCTATAATCGCGGCCGCAATAATAATGACCATTATGGTTAATTTTACAATGACTCCCCCCATCAACTTCTGTCCGACTGTTATCCTCATCTTTCCCCTCCTTTTTTTTGCTCATTGTTATGGATTCTTAGCTCATTGTGCCGGCGGTGAACAATGAACTGCGCATTATGAACTGTTTTTTTTCTTCTTATACGTCGGCCATTCCGGCAGGCCGATCATCTCATACATCTTTGCGAAAAAATAATCGGCGAAAAGCCGCCTGGCTTCACTGCTTAGCGCGTCAAAACTGATACCGTACTCATAGACGCCCCCCTCTTTCCTGTTAAGCCTCACGATCTTCCCTTTAAGCCTTAAGGCCTCTGACTCACTGTCGCCCAAAAGGATCTGGAGTTCGACATCTGAACCGGGCGCAATATCCTCCGACGCCACCAGAAGGCAGCCGCCCGTGGAAATGTCTTTTGCCACCGTACCCTTAGCGGAATCATGCACGCCCAACACTTTGTACTCCACCCTGATAGCCACATCGAGCCTGGCCGTTTTACGCCGCTCGACAAAATCCTCGCTCTTCGTAACCTGCCTGAGGACACTGCTTGTTTTTGCCGCCCCTCCATGTTTTTCTTTTTCGTGTTTCATGGCAACCTTCCTTGATTAGGTTTTCAGATATATCCTCGCGCCCCTGTCATACTCAACGAACATGTCCCTCACTTCCCCCCACAGGGATTCGACGTTTCCGAGCACCAGGAAACCGCCGCGGTCAAGCGAATCATAAAAACGCCCGGTGATCCGCACCTGCAGGTCGTGCCCGAAATATATAAAAAGATTTCTGCACAGTATCATGTCCATCGAGTTAAGCGGCACATCAGCAATCACGTCATGATACCTGAAATCCATGTACCCGGGCCATTCCTCGCGCACCCAGTACCTTTCGTTGCTCAGATCGTAGAAATACCTGTTTATCAGGGTTTTCCGTTCGTCCGAAAGGCGCGCGAACTGTGACGCCTCGTACACGCCTTCCCTGGCCTTTGCCAGTGCCTGGCCGTCTATGTCTGTGCCGAATATGGTAAGCTTATAGCGGGCAAGGGCCGGCCCCAGGGCCTCGGCCAGAAGCATGAGCACTGAATAGGCCTCTTCCCCGGAGGAACTCCCGCAGCTCCACACGCGGATGGATGTTGATCCCGAGCCGCGCTTCCTCAACAGCATCTCCGGTATAATCTTCTTCTCTATGACATCAAAGACCTTGCTGTCGCGGAAAAACTCTGTCACGTTAATTGTCATCGTATCCACGAGATAATCCATCTCTGCCGGATGCGCGTCGAGATACCTTATATACTCGCGGGGCCCGACGCACCTCGTGGCCCGCACCCTCACCATAACGCGCCGCTCCAGCAGTTTATTCCTGTACATGGAAAAATCAATGTTCCGCTCCGCTTTTATTTTCTTATAGATCGTATCCATAAATGCGGCGTTTGCGTTTGTCATACAACCACCCCGCGTAAGGGAAATCTCAATGCCTGGGATTGTCTTTAACAATTTTAACGCCTTCCATCAGTTGGACCGCTATATCCGCCTTTGTCTGCACCCTTATCTGGTGCAGTTTGGTATAAGCGTTGCCCAGGTCTGTCGACACGTACTTGGCCGGCAGCCTGTTCAGGGCATAGCACACTATGTCCTGCCTGCATTTCTCGCATTTGCACATGTCTTTCATATTCTCGAGCACCCCGCCTAACTCGCCCAGCACCGCGTCTTCCATATAATTTCTGTAACCCACTTGTCATCTCCTTTTTTTATAACTCTAACCCCTGTAGGGCCGGTTCATGCGTTCAGCCGCCCCTTTCAGGGTAAACCCCTCATCCTCGATCAGCCTCCATATCTCCCGGGCCACGTCTATATCCTCCATCGAATACCGCCTGACCTGTTTTGACCTGTGGCTGACATACACTGGGCTTATCACGCCCTTAAGCTCCCAATACCTCAGCCTTTCGGCGGAAATACCTATCTGCCTCACAGCCTCGGTCATCCCTACCGTCTCTCTGCTCCTTTGCGGTCCTGTTTTTCCTATCATGATAAACCTGTTACTGTAATCGTTTTAAGGTTTTTTAAGAATAAAAAACCCGCTCAAAATTGAGCGGGCCGTCATTAATTCTTATTTATACGCTCTTTTGCCCTGGTTACCTCTTTTAAACCGGATTTTCATCCTACCCTCCGGGTTACCTCTTACCCTGTCAATTTGGAAGTATACCCTGTGTGGGAGTCAAATACAAATTTTTAGAGCTAACTTTTGTTAGACTATCTCACCTCCCGTCGCAAATCGATATACTTCTCCACTTTGGCGTAAAGCTCTTCAGGACCGATAGGCTTTAACAGGCAGTCACAGGCGCCGCATTCCTCTTTCTTGTCACGCATGTTTTCAACGCTCGCGGTCATCATTATAATAGGTATGCTTCCCGTACTTTCGGCGCTTTTAAGTTCCGCGCTAATATCAACCGCCTTCATGTCAGGCAGCCAGTAGTCGAGAATTATAAGACCGGGCAGGTGCTTCCGGGCTTTTTCGATGCCGGCACGGCCGTCCTGCGCGGTAACCGTCTCATACCCCCTGGCTTTGAGCCTGTATACGAGCATCTTCATGACATCGGCTTCATCGTCAATGATAAGAATTTTACCCGGCAGCGGAGCCCCGCCGGCCTGAAGGCCAGGGCTCCCTCCCGAGCAGGAATCCCAAGAGGTCATTCATCCCCCCTGCTAAAGCCCGGGGATTTCTGGGAGGGCTTAACAGCCCCCGTTTTCCCCGCCGGCAGTGTGAAATGGAACGCCGAACCCTTACCGTATTCAGACTCGGCCCAGATTTTACCCCCGTGACGCGCGATGATCTCTTTTGAAATGACCAGGCCCAGGCCTGTGCCGCCGGCTTTGCGCGTCCTCGGCATGTCAAGCTGCTGAAAACTCCTGAAAAGTTTCGGTATATCCTCTTTTCTTATACCCGGGCCCGTATCACAAACCGCCACGTGGACGGCCTCGCCTGAGCCTATGTGATCCCGCGTCGTCTTTATCGTTATCCCGCCTTTTTCAGTGAACTTAACGGCATTACTCACCAGGTTGGTCAACACCTGGATAATCCTTTCCTTGTCAAAGAAGGCCCCGGGGATATCCGGGTCAAGCTCCAGGCTGAACCCCAGGCCTTTTTTCTGTGATACAAGGCTCATCGCGTCATGCACCTCTTTAACCGCTTCATTTATGTCATTCATCTCAATGTTAAGCCGCATCCTTCCCGACTCGAGCTTCTGAAAATCAAGCACATCGTTAATAAGCAGGTTCAGCCTGTCGGCGTTATTTTTCGCTGTTTGGAGGAGGTCTCTTTGTTCATCGTTGATTTCGCCCGTCAGGCCGTCAAGCACGATACTCACGCCTTCTTTAATAGGGCCTAACGGCGTCCTGAGCTCGTGAGACACCATTGACGTAAACTGGCTCTTTATCTCGGCGGCTTCCTTTAACTTATTTTCGGCGCGGTTAAGCTCTGACTCTATGCGGCCGAGGTAGATGTAGAAAAATAATACAAGAAAGCCACCCAATAACAGGCACGCGCACGCGAGAAAAACACACAACTTTATGAGAGAATTTTCCTGTGCTGTCACGTCCCGCATGACTATTATGTTTCCTACCATGCGGTTGCCGGCG
>JBDRBZ010000223.1:0-2866 GCA_043822175.1 Candidatus Omnitrophota bacterium | reverse complement strand
CGCCTGTTATCTGTCAGATCGGTTTCGGCGTTGCCGGGTAAAGATGCCCATATGAGGTATGCCGTAGCGCCGTACCTGGCCTTTCTCTGGGGAGACAATACCTCAGGTATAGCGGCTTCATAAAACTCAATCAGGCGGTTCTTTGTATCAATATCGGCATCCAGCACACTTTCCATTTCCTCTATTCTTCCGAGATCATCGTCAACATTCTTAAGGGCTTCAAACAAACCGGTCGGCATGTTCAAAAGGTAATATCCCAGAATAGGCACAGAGTAGATATGCGGAATTCTGCGGAGCAGGGCCCCTGCCCGTATTACCGCATTCTTGAACGCGGTTTTAACCGACCTTATGCTGAACATGCTTATGCCGAATGGTTTGCGCGGCAGAAGTCCGGCTTCCCAAACCCCGAAGAAATGATCCCTGAAAAGGCTCTTTTCGGGCAAAAGACCTTTTAAGGCCGAAACACTTTCTGAAATCGTCCTGCCGCCCCCGAATATGATTTCCCTTCCCGCTACCATAATATATTTATTGAACATGCGCGATTGGGCGGATTCGGTATCAAGCATCTCATCGACCATCCTTCTATAGGGAATCGGCCGGTCATTGCAGTATTGCCTTTCACTGAGGAACTCATGCATACTTTTTACCCTGGCCCGGAAGCTCTCAGGGGCGGTAAAGAAATCCCTGAAGGCCGGATACATGTGATACAGCCCATTATGCGAAATATAATCCTCCAGGATACTGTCAAAGGCCTGTGATGGGATAAGAACACCGTTAAAAGCGTTTAAGAAATCAGAAACAGGCACATCCCGTAAAGCCTCCTTATCATATGTCCAGGTTTTCAGGAAATTCAAAGTAAATGAATCCTCGGCATGGTGATATTCCCGGAAATTGACTTTCATATCCACTACGCATTTAATGCTGTCGGGATTTGCCGAGCTCACCTTTTCAAGCTCAGGATTTACTTTCTCTACACGTTTGCGTAACATAAGATATTGGATAAAATTGCTGAAATCATCTTCACTAACGCCCTCCCTCTGGCCTCTGTGTATAAGGGTATAATACCGCTCAAAATACCTCTTTCTTCTTTCAAGGAGGTTCCTAAGCTGATCAATATCCAGATCGAGCATCTTATATATGAACTCTGACTGCCCCCAGTCATCATTCTCTATCCTTACCGCCTGGTTCCATGCCAGCAGAAAGTCAGACATGTTTGGCCAATTACCTACCCTCCCTGTCCGTGAATTCTCTGATTTAAAATCCCCTCTCCCTTCACTCTGGTTAAATTTATACGGCCTATACAACTCTATGCCAAGGCCCACCGATCCGCTTAAAAGCAGCATAGTATTATAGAACGTATCTATGTCCAGCTGCCGGCCTTCGCGGGCCAGTTTTCTGCCTACAGCCTCAAGATAATACCTGACTTTCATCGCATCCGGAGTAAATGTTTTATTTCTGTTTCCGTATATATACTCAAAGATAGGCACAATATCCATGGCGCCGGCACCGGTTCTCACCCGCTCAACCGCATATTCCTCAAGAAGTTTAAGCGCATCTGATTCGCGGAACATATTCATATACCAGCTTATAAGTCGGTCCGGATCACTATTAAAATGCCTTTCGAGCACGCCCAGTAATGTGCCACGCTCTCCCAGCTGAGTCGCCAGATGAATGCTTTCCATAAGTGTAAACCTGTCATCAAAAGTCAATTTCTTTTCCATAAATTCGGATACCCTTAACACGCCCTGATCAGATTCGGTGAGCTCTTTACGGACGATATCCAGGATTACCTCACGTTCATCAGGGTAAGTCATAAGCGCCGAGATTACCCAAGCGTCCGCAGCCATCAATCCGTCCATGTCCTTGTATCTGCCTATAATGTCGGGATATCCTGTTCTGGAATACATACTTGTCTCGCTGGATAACGTATCCGGCATCTTCTGGACACCGCGGAATCCCGGGTCATGCCCTACTATGTCAAATGACATATGTGTACATATCGGATATAACGCGTCAAAAGCCATGTTGCGCGTAAACCCTGACCAACGGGCCGCCAAGTCCTGTTTGGAAAACGGGAAAACCGCTCTTTCAGCGGAGTGCAGCTTATATACATGCCTTTGCAGGCTCTTAAAAAACGTATTAGTAGCGCAAAAATCGTCTATCAGGCGGGCCCGGTCCTCATCGCTTAACCCGACCGCTTCCAGGCGCGCCTGCAGGTCCTCAAACCGGTCAAGAAACGCGTTAATACCGGTCCTTTCATAAATAACAGAGTATGTTTCTGCGGACACAGGTACTAATGCCGTTATTAACCGCGCTTTTGCCCGATCTATGTGATCCGGGGCTACCCCGCATTCCATCATCGCGGTCCACAGGCCCTGCTTTTCGATAAGGGCCGTTATGGCATTACGGAATTCGGCATAACCGGTTCTTTTCTGCAAAAGCCTTTGTTTCTCAGCTTCCAGCTCATCAGCGAAAATGCGTAAACCCGTTTGAACCGTTTCCACATCTGCCCAATTTCCTTGTCCCGGATTTGAAAAACCGGAATCGCCGGGCAGTCCTGATGATATGACCCCTTGGAGCTTATCCGCGTTTAGATATGGCGGATACATCTCCACATTGAAAAACGTATTCATTAAAGCCCTGACAATATAAAGTTTTTCCATCTGCGAATATTCACCAATGCTGTCCAGGGTGTCCCACGCGGCGAAAAACAGCTCGTCCAGCGTCTGCCTGTCATACGCCTCATACGGCGAAATGCCGACATTGGTGAATGCCATGTGACGGGACACGTGCATGACCTCTATCACATTATCACTGGATCTGAGTGACTGGGCGCAGAATTTCGTGAGCATAACTTCCAGAAGAG
>JBDRBZ010000222.1:0-3638 GCA_043822175.1 Candidatus Omnitrophota bacterium | reverse complement strand
GCAGAAGACCATGATCAATATCTACCTGAACGAGATGGGTGTGTTTCAGAGCGAGTTCGGTTTCCCCGTGACCAATCATGAGACCAATTACATAAACGCCAATCTCGACCTTGCCAAAATAGGCGTGCTGAAACCCATAATTCTTGAGGGATGGGTCAGGGCCATAAAGGAAGATGTTATTAAGGCCAGGCAGATGACCAATGTCCAGCACCTTAACCTGTCCATATCCACTTCAGACCAGATGATCAAAGGTAAGTTCAAGGGCAAATACGACAGGGCCGATGTCATACGGATGATGGTGGAAGCGGTCGCCGAGGCCAGGAAACTCGGCATAAAATCCGTAGGCGTAAACTCCGAGGATGCATCCAGGACAGAGCTTGATTATCTTGTCGAGTTCGCGCTCGCGGCAAAACATGCCGGAGCCGACAGGGTCAGGTACTGCGACACGCTGGGTTATGACGACCCCTTCAGCATATATGACAGGGTGGCGCACCTGGCGAATTCATGCCGTATACCGGTAGAACTGCACTGTCACAACGATCTGGGGATGGTTGTAGCGACAAGCGTGGCCGGCGCCAAGGCCGCGATAGACAGCGGCGTCGATGCCTATATCAATACAACGGTCAACGGCATGGGGGAAAGGGCGGGCAACGCGGACCTCGTGAGCGTTATCCTGGCGGTCAAATACGCCAGCGGTTTCAGCGGTAAATATTTCCTTGACGAGAAAATAGACCTCAAACATGCCTGGAAGATATGCACGTACGCCTCGTATGCCTTCGGCGTCCCCATACCCATTAATCAGGTCGGTACCGGCGGCAACGCCTTTTCGCACGAATCCGGCATACACGCCGACGGGTATCTTAAAGACAGGAAAAATTACGAGCTTTATGATTACATGGAGCTCGGCCGCGGCGAACCCGAGATAATCGAGACGGGCGCCAGGATCACTGTCGGCGAATACAGCGGCATCAAGGGATTCCGCAATGTTTATGATAAACTCGAAATCAAATTCAATGATGACAAAGAGGCCACGAAGATACTCGAGCTGGTCAGGTTCGCCAACGTGCATACTCAAAAGCCTCTTACGCACGATGAACTCAGGTTTGTGGCTAAATACCCGGATATCGCCCGCAGGATATTCATGATGACTCCGAAGTAACTTGTGGAAAGGAGACCTGACATGAAGAAGCTATTGTTCGTGCCGCTTGCTGTGTGCGTGTTTCTCTCCGCCGCTACACAGGGCTTTTGCCAGGACGAGAGCGAGGGTTTTCTCAAAAGGACATGGAGAAAATTCATAAAGAGCGATGAGAAGGACGGCGCCGCTACAGCCGGAGAGGCCAAACAGCCTGCTGCCGCCGCGCCGGTCCGTAATACAGCCGCTAAAGCCGTTATTCCGCAGCAGGAGGCAGTGGAAGGCGTTGTCGTGCGGGAGGATGCCGCGGGTGGCGCGGAAGGGGTTGAGGTGACAGTGATGGATGATGGCGCTGACAGGGAAGAGATGCTGTTAAGCATTCTGGACGAACTCGACATGTGGGGAGATGAGATTGCCGGAGTGATCCCCGGGCTGGTAAAGTCGCAAAAAGACGGGAAACTCGTATACATGTATAAGAAAGACTCAGGCGAGGTTGTGGATGTAAAGGACCTGGATAGTGATTTATTGCGCAGCCTTTATGTGAGGATATCCAGGCAGGCTGCAGTGCTTGACGCGGAGAGGATAAACGAGCAGCTCGCAATCATGAACCAGGTGCAGGAACTGGAAAGGCTGCGCAGGCTCCCCGAGGCGGCCCCGTCGGTACCGCAGGTGCCCAAGGCCCCGGGCGCGTCCGGCGCGAATGTTCCGAAAATTCCGTCCCCGCCTTCACCGCCCAAACCGCCGGCAACCCGGACGAGGTAGGCAGGAGAAGATAAATGGCAAATAACATTGTTGTAGTAGGCGCGCAGTGGGGTGATGGGGGGAAAGGCAAGGTCATAGACCTCCTGACACCCGGTTATGATTATGTGGTGAGGTATCAGGGCGGCAATAACGCCGGCCATACGGTCGTGATAGGCGGGGAGAAGTTTGTGCTTCACCTCGTCCCTTCGGGCATACTGCATAAAAAAAAGATATGCGTTATCGGAAACGGCGTCGTGATAGATCCCAGGGCCCTTTTGGAGGAAATCGGCGTATTGCGTTCAAAAGGGATAAAGGTAAAGGGGCGCCTTTTTATCAGCGAAAAGGCGCACATGATATTCCCTTATCATAAAACAATAGATGAGCTCCGTGAGATAAAAAAGGGCAGGGATAAGATTGGCACGACTAAAAAAGGCATCGGCCCCTGCTACGCCGATAAAGTCGCCAGGACCGGCATCCGCATTATGGATCTTTTCGATAACGCCACTTTCAGGAAGCGGCTTAAGGAAAACATCGATGAGAAGAACGCCCTGTTAAAGTCGCTTTACGGGTTCAAGGGATTCTCTTATAAAAATATCCATAAAGAATACAGCTCATACCGCGGCCTGATAGAGGAGTATGTGGCTGACACATCCCTGATGCTGTACAACGCCATAAAGAAGGGGAAGGCCGTTGTATTCGAAGGGGCGCAGGGCACACTGCTTGACCTGGATTTCGGGACGTATCCGTATGTGACGTCCTCAAGCGCGACAGCGGGCGGGGCGTGCATAGGGACAGGAGTCGGACCTTCGGATATCCGCAAAGTTATCGGCGTGGTCAAGGCATATACTACCAGGGTGGGCGAAGGGCCCTTTCCCACGGAATTTCCGCCTAAACTCATGAACGAGATAAGGAAAAAAGGCGGGGAATTCGGGGCGACTACGGGCAGGCCGAGGCGGTGCGGGTGGTTTGACGCGGTACTGGTCAAGCATTCAATAAGGATAAACGGCATAAAGGAAATAGCCGTTACAAAACTGGACGTGCTTGATGAGCTGCCTAAAATCAAAATATGCGTTGCCTACAGGTACAAGAATAAAGTCTACCGTGATTTTACCAACAACCTGAACGTGCTGGACAACTGTACGCCTATATATAAGGAGTATAACGGCTGGCTCAAGGATACCGGCAGCGTAAGGTCGTTCCTGAATCTGCCGCGTAACGCCAAAACCTATTTAAGGGAGATAAAAAAGCTTCTGGGTGTCAAAATACTGCTTATATCCGTAGGTTCCGATAGAAAGCAGACGTTCATGTTCGAGTAGCGATAATACCAAAAGGAGAAAAAGATGCTTATACTAGCTCCGATAGGGTCGATAATTGCACTCGTATTCGCTTTCTTCCTTTTTTTCCGTATCATGAAAGAGCCCCGCGGCGACGAAAACATGATAAGGATACAGGACGCGATTTCAGAGGGGGCTTACGCGTATATACGCAGGCAGTACAGTGTTATCGCTATTTTCTTTATTGTCGTGTTTTGCCTCCTGATGGTGCTGGTGAAAGGGGGGTACCTGCCGATTTTTGTGCCGTTCGCCTTCCTGACAGGCGGATTCTTCAGCGGCCTCTCCGGGTTTATCGGCATGGTGACGGCCACGAAATCAAATGCCAGGACAACAGAGGCCTGCAAACATAGCCTTAACAAAGGCCTGAAAGTCGCCTTTGCCAGCGGTACGGTTATGGGATTGTCAGTCGTGGGCCTGGGCCTCCTTGATCT
>JBDRBZ010000221.1:0-7356 GCA_043822175.1 Candidatus Omnitrophota bacterium | reverse complement strand
GCCAGAGGCTGGGGAGGTATAAGGAGGCGCTTGAATCTTACGAACATTTTAGCCGCTTCGAATGCGGAATCAGCATAATGGATGGTTTTTTTGAAAGCATGATTTTAAAATTTTCAAGGAAGCCGTTATCGGAATGGAAGGAAGAATGCAGGCAGGCTCTCAGGACTGCCCCGCATACGGACCTATGTAACCCGGCAGATGAAGTGGTCCATGCGAAACGACTGACCAATACTACCGATCTTATTGCCGGCAAAAAGCCTGTTATTTTTGCCCTGGGCAGGAGCTGGATCAAAGGATATGAAAAAAGGCGATACCTGCAGTATGACGCGCTGAATCCGCTTATGTTGTCGTTAAGAAAGTTTTTCGAGGAACGCGGTATTACATATATTGAGGAAGACGACGAAAATCTGGCAGCGGAAATCGAAAAGGCGCGGAAGGGAAATGAGGGTGGCAAGGTAATCGTATTGGCGGGCCAGGACATGGTGACATCCAAAGAATTTCAGGTGCTTAGGGAGGATAAGGACGTTTTCCTCTCCGGAGTGGACAATAGGCATTTAACGATAGACTGTTACATGCGGTTGATAGAAATGATCAATATTTCGTTTAATCTTGCCTTTGACAGGGAGATCGATATGGATAACCCCAAGATCGGAATCAAAAAATACGGGGAGATGTATATCTATACTCCTGTAGCGGAGCCGATGGATTATAACATACTAAGGGAAATATACAGGCTCCAGAAATTCGCCTAATATGGCCCGCAGCCCGGGTCCGCGTCTTTGAATGTCAGCATTTCCCCGATTGCTTAGCAGGGTGCCCCCAAATAGGACGTCTGCAGAGTAGGGTGCCCCCAAATAGGACGTCTGCATGAATGCTCGAACAGCAGGGTGTCCCCGAAAAGCCGGCCGTTCAAGGCGGATATAATTCTCTTGCAAAATCGCCTGACAAGGTGTATTATCTGTATACATTAAGTATTGCAGTTTAGGTATAACTACATTAAAAGTCTTATTGTATTTATGGAAAAGTTTAGTCTGCTGCAATTGCGTGAGGTGTTTCACCTGGAATTCCTGAAGTGGCTCGGCAGGTCTGTTATAGCCGCCGATTACGCCCTAAAAGGCGGGGTAAATCTAAGGTTTTTCTTTAAGAGTTTCCGCTATTCTGAAGATATGAACCTGGACGCGCGATCGATAAAGGTTTTTCAGCTTAGAGACGCCGTAATGGGGATACTCGGAGATAAGAAGTTTCAGGACAATCTCAGGCCGTTTGGCATAGCAGGAATCGTCACCCATGATGCGGCGCGCTCAAAACAGACCGAAACAACCCAGCGGTTCAAAGTCCATCTTCATTCTTATTCCGGAGAAGACCTTTTTACCAAAATTGAATTTTCGCGCAGGGGCTTTAATGGTAATGCCGTAATCGAGCCGGTCGAGCCCGTGATTTTGAGGGCGTATAAAATGGCGCCTCTCTTAGTATCCCATTATGACAGCTATTCTGCCGTTACACAAAAACTGCGGGCCCTGGCCGTCAGAACAGAGATCCAGGCGAGGGATATTTTTGATTTATATGTCCTTGCGTCCCAGTATAATCCGGCTGAAAAAAGGCTTTGTGATATCAGAACCGGGTTCCTTTCGAAAGCGTATGAGCGCGTATTTGAAGTTGAATTCGCTCAGTTCAGAGATACGGTTGTTGCTTACCTGTCCTCCGAAAACCAGGCAGTATATGATAATCCCAAAACATGGGAGGAAGTGCGTCTTAAAGTCATTCGATTTATAGAAGAGATAAAAGGATCCAATGCGTAGAAGATCGATCCTTGCGACTGTTAAAAAGCTCGGTAAGGCAGTATTTACTACTCATGAAATAGCTATGATGTCAGGGAAATCCGTATCTGCCGTGACGCAGTCTCTCAATAATTTGGTGAGAGACGGGATTATTATTAAACTTTATAAAGGCATATGGGCGCAAGCCGACGCGGCGTTAAGTCCATATGAAATCATACAGTACCTTTTTAAAAGAGAACGCGCGTATGTCTCATTTGTAAGCGCGCTCAATATGCACGGTATCATAGAGCAGATTCCCCAGGTAACTACGCTTGCGTCGACAGTCCACACCAGGACGATCCGTACCGCGGCAGGGATCTTCCGGGTTCATCGCATATCCCCCCTGTTTTTCGACGGGTTCGGGTGGTACAAAGAAAACGGCGGCTTTTTAATCGCCGAGCCTGAGAAAGCGCTGGTTGATTGTCTTTATCTGTCGGCGTGTAAAAAGAAAAATTTCGGTCATTTCCCGGAGCTGCATTTTCCTGACTCATTCAGTTTCAACAAGGTAAAATCATGGATAAATAAAATTCCACGCCGAAATATACGTATACATGTAAAAAAACAATGGGAAAGGCTGAATAGCAGACATCCTGTTCGGAGATTATCAAAATGAATATTAAAGCCATAATCGTAAGTATCGTGATCTTTACCATTGCCTGCCAATCTGCGGTTTGCGCTCAGGATCCCGGGGTCATTATTCTTCCTGAACCAAAATTGAACGGAGGTAAGCTGTTAATGCAGGCGCTTAAGGGACGGGAATCGTCCAGGGCGTTCAGCGCAACCGAACTTCCGGCAGAGGTGCTCTCGGGCCTGCTATGGGCTGCCGACGGCGTAAACCGCCCGGAGTCGGGCAAACGTACTGCTCCGTCCGCGATGAATTGCCGGGAAATCACTATTTACGTGGCCTTGAAACAGGGATTGTATCTTTACGACGCTGAAAACAACGTGCTGCAGCCCGTGCTTCAGGCCGACGTGAGGGAGCATACGGGGCAGCAGGAATTTACGCAGACGGCGCCTGTTAATCTAATATATGTCGCTGACTTTTCGAGGATGAGGGGAGACGTGGACGGCAAGGTTTTCTATTCCGCGGTCGATACGGGATTCATAAGCCAAAACGTATATCTATTCTGCGCGTCTGAAGGCCTGGCGACGGTTGTTCTGGGGTGGGTCGATAAGCCGGCTCTCGAAAAAATAATGAAATTGAAAGACGACCAGAAGGTTATCCTGACACAACCGGTGGGTTATCCTGCCGATTAGAGGTTTATGACGACAGCAAGCACGCGGGCAAACGCGAGAAAGCACATAGATTCCGGGAAAACATTGGATAAACTTACCCCATACTGCAGCGGGAGGACACTTCTCGATGTCGGCTGCGGATACGGTGAATTCGTATACGTTGCAAACTCGTCGGGATGGCGGGCCGAGGGGCTGGAAATAGACGCGGATAGGAGGGCATCAGCCGGGGCAAAATACGGTATTTTTGTCCACATGGGCGAAATAACCGAACTAAGTTTCAATAAACGATACGCGCTGATAACGCTTAACTCTGTCATCCAATATACCGCCAATCCATTAGACATACTCAAGAAATGCTACGCTTTACTGGAAGATAACGGTGTCCTGTACCTCGAAGCCATGAATTATGACAGCCCTTTGTATAAGTATGATTCCATACCGCCCGATATCAAATGGCACTATAACCGGGAGGCATTTAATAAGACAATAGATGCGGCCGGGTTCAGGATTGTGAAATCATGGATCAGCGGGTCGTCGGGTGGTTGGTCCGGTAAACACGGCTTATTTAAGAATGTGATAAGAAAGCTCTATATATGGGTGCTTTATTTAACGGGCAGAAGTTTTCTCTTGTCGGTTATCTGCCTCAAGAAACGATCTTAACCTGAAATAAGGCCCTGCCTGCAACCGGCTGATTGCCGTGCTGATTACGCGATAGCGAGGTGAGAAATGAAACGTTTGCTGCCGATATTGCTCTTATGTGTTTTGACGCTTCCGGGATTGATGCTTGGCGGTTGTAAAGGCCCTGTGCCTACGGCGGCATGGAAAGTTGATTTTAGCGCTGATCCCGTAGGCAAGGCGCCATCGGGCTGGGACCTGAAAAAGAAGCCCGGGACTCCGCCGGCCGAGTTTACGGTAGTTAAAAACCCGAAAGGCCCCAAACCCTACCTTCACATGACTGCTGATAAGGCAAGCGCCAGTATTGTCACAAAAATAGCCACGGTCGATGTTACTAAAACACCTGTCCTGAGATGGCGCTGGAGGGCGGAAACGTTGCCGAAAGGCGCTGACGGCAGAAAAAAAACAAAAGACGACCAGGCCATAGGCATATATGTGGGAACCGGTTCCATGCTGAACAAAAAGACAGTATCGTACAGATGGGATACTGATACGCCTAAGGGATCCGAAGGCGAGTGTTCTTACGGCAAGGGGACTATTAAGGTAAAGTGGTACACGTTAAGAAATAAGGAAGACTTAAAAGGAGATACGTGGTATAGTGAAGAGCGTAATTTCGCCGGAGACTTTAACGACGCGTGGGGGTTTTATCCGGAAAAGATATACGTGAGCGTGTCGTGCAACAGCCAGTATACGAAAACCGAAGCGGCCGCTGACCTGGATTGGATAGAATTCACGGCGGATCCGAAGGCCGCCGATAAAAAAACGGATCAGAAATGATTCTCAAGGAAATATCAAAACGCGTAACATCACCTCCCGTACTGGTCGAGACGGCGCACTTCAGCGTCAAACTCGCCGAAAACCACGAGGAAGTGGAAAAGGCCCAGCGTTTACGTTATGAGGTGTTTAACCTCGAGCAGGGGAGGGGCCTCGACTATTCCCAGCGGTTCGGCATAGATTTTGACGAATATGACGAGTACTGCCTGCACCTGTTGGTCGTAAATAAGGAAGATGACCAGATTATCGGCACCTACAGGGCCCACCTGGGGCACATAGCTAATTCTGCGAAAGGGTTTTATTCGTCACGGGAATATGAGATAAAAGGCCTTTACGGGATCGCCGACCAGTGCATCGAGCTGGGGCGCACGTGCGTCTCCCCGAAATACCGTAACCGCATAGTGCTCTCGCTTCTCTGGAGCGGCATAGCGGAACTGCTTATCAGGGCGAAGCTTACGTATATGCTCGGGTGCGTAAGCCTTGAGTCTATGGACGCGGTGACGGGGTGGGCATTGTATGAGTATCTGCGCGAAGGCCATCTTGTGCACGCGGAATTCATAGTCAAGCCGCGGCCCGGGTTCGTGCTGAGGCGGCCACCCGCGAAGAAAATACAGAAACTGCTGGCAAACAAGGAATTATTGAAACAGAGCATCCCTACGCTGTTTAAGGGGTATTTGAGGCTGGGGGCCTTTATTTGCGGCGAGCCCGCCCTTGACAAGGAATTCGGCACGATTGATTTTTTTATAATGGTTAACATAAACACCGTCCCCGAACGTTATCTTCGTCACTTCAACTATCGACGGGATTAATATCGCCGTATGATTTTTTTTCGCAGGATTTACAAGCTTATAGCAGTGAATGCCTGGTCGGCTTACTGCGTAGTGCGGACAATTCCTTACCGTTTCAGGGGGTGGGACGGGAAGAAGGAAATAATAGCGCGCTTTGGGCATATGTGGGCCAGGGGCATGGCCGGTATCCTTAACCTGCGCGTCAGGGTATTCGGCGATAGGTCCGGCATCCCCGTCGGCCTCATCGTGTCAAATCACCTGGGATATCTGGACATAATCACTCACGGTGTGGTGTTTCCGTTGCGTTATGTGTCCAAGAAAGAGATAGCGAAATGGCCGATAGTGGGATGGATAGTCAAGTCAAGCCAGTCTGTGTTTGTGGACAGGGCTTCGAAAAAAGGATCAAGGCAGGCATTGAGGGATTTCGCGAAGACAATGAAACACGGGATATATCTTATCGTATATCCCGAGGGGACAAGTACGGACGGGGAAAACGGTATCCTGCCGTTTAAATCTACGGCGTTTGAGGCCGCCATATACGGGGATATGCCGATCACCCCTATTCTTACGCTGTATAAGGAAAAACGGGGACGGGATACGGTGTGCTGGTATGGCGACATGACGTTTTTCCCGCATTTTTGGAGGGTGCTGGGATTGTCTTCTATTAGGGCTGAGGTGCATATCCTGCCGGTTTATTATCCCGGCAGTAAATCCAGGAAAGAAGCGGCGAACGATCTCCATGATCTAATGGATAAGGAATACCGTAAACTTTGCCGCAAAGGATGATTAGTCGGTAAGTGTTTCAGGAGGTAACATGAAAACCGGTCAAGGAATAATGATATGGCTGCTCCCCTTGGTGACGGCGGGCGGGCTTTTTTTCCCGTTACTGGGTTTTGCCGTGCTTGGCATGATGGTGTTTTTTCTCACGCTGGCGTTTTTCAAAAATAGGTATTGGTGCTGGAACCTGTGCCCGAGAGGCGCATTCCTCGATATCGTGATGTCAAGATTAAGCCCCAAAAAGCCTATGCCCAAGGTCCTTACGACAGCAGGGTTCCGTATAGGCGTCTTTTCCCTGGTCCTGCCGGCGAGTTTTATAGTATGGAAGCTTATTCATAAGGAGAATACGGCCGATGCCGTCGGAGCGGCCTTTGTCGCGATATGCCTTACCACAACAATCGCGGCGGTGATCCTCGCTGTTTTCACCAAGCCGAGGGCCTGGTGCGTGATATGCCCCATGGGCAATCTGCAGGGGAAGATTTATCAATCTGTTAACGGTAAGAGGTAGTTGACAAGCATTTTGGTACGTTCTACAATGAACTGTGCGGTATTGGGTTGGACTATGTTAAGGGGGCGGGATGAACGGGTTTGGATTTCTCGCGCTGGTTTTGGGGGTAATGCTTATTTGCGGGGCCGGGGTGTCACAGGACGTTCAGGATGACGTGTCGAGCGCCGGCCTGCCTGACGGGGACATGGACGTTGATCAGACGGCGGAGGGTATCGGGCGTGATTTCTCGGCGCGGGCGCTTCAGCTTCTAACGTCAAGGAACCGCCAGCCGAGCGCGGCTGTGGACGCGTACCAGAGGCTTTCAAACGATGAAGTCCTGTCTTTAGACGCGTCCGAAGAGTATCCTGACCTTGACAACCACGGGAGGTTCGCGGCGCGGATAGCGAAAGCCCTGCTTACGGGCGGGCTTGACCTGAATGACACAAGAAACCTTATGACAAGGGCGGCCTCGGAATACGCTGACGTTTTTGAGTCGATGGTAAAGGGCGCCAGCGGCGAGGAGGCCGCACACGGGTTTATCATGAAAATAAAGGATCTGATGCAGAGGGATAAAGTAAATTCCGATGTGCAGTCGGATGTCGTGTCGATTTGCGGTGATTATTTCAGGACACTGGGAGATAACCTGGATACGATAAATTCTTAAGGAGGTAATCAGATGGATTGGGGGATGAAGAATAGATTAAACAGATTGATCCGGCCGGACGGTAAGTGTTTTTTTATGCCGATCGATCACGGTTATTTTCAGGGGCCGACCAGGTGTCTCGAAGAACCGGGCAAAACC
>JBDRBZ010000220.1:0-2666 GCA_043822175.1 Candidatus Omnitrophota bacterium | reverse complement strand
GTAAGCCGTATGAGGAAAATATCTGAACCATCCTTGTTTGTGATCACTACAGAAGTAACATCCCCTGCAGGGCACGCGCGGCCGCGGCCGCGGTAGATCTGTCTTATAAGGTTTTTTGCGTCTTCATCGGACTCAATCCTGGTATAACACTTAACCTCGCGGACGGCTACGGCCTGGCCTCCCCCGACAGGCACCAGTTCAGCGCCCCGGGCATTTCCCATATTCCGGCTGAACCGGTACTCGACGTCCTGCCCGGATACCGGCAATACAAACTCGCTCCCCTCACGCCTGAGATTGCGCCAGTCGAGAGGATCGAGGCCTGCGCCCTCATATTCCTGCCTCAGCATGAGGTCGATAAGCGTGACCGTATCGGCCGCGTCTATGCCTTTGCATAGAGCGCTTGCGATAATCACTCTGAGGAAATAGGCAGCGGACTTTTGATGTTTAGCGAGAGGATCTATGCGGATTTCATACAGCCCTGCGGCTTTATCGACATTTACACTGCAGGCATTGAATAATCCGGGAACAGCGAGGCACGAGCGTATCTCATCGGCTGCGAATGCGGCATCGTTCAATATAAGCGCCGCAACTAACAGCACGCAAAGGACTTTAATCCCGAGCAGAAATCCCCGGGCTTTAGCCCGAGGGATGAATGCCATTTTGGGATTTCTGTTCGGGAGGGAGCCCTGGACTTCAGGCCAGGGGGCTCCACGACTATCTTTAACCGAATTGTCGATATGGCACAGAACAAGGGCATCGTTTCAGACAAATTACATATAGTTGATGCCACGGCGGTGCAGGGCAAAGTCGATCTGTACCGGATCAAGGAAAAGTATAAGGACCAGGATCCTGACACGTACATCGATAAGCATTCCCCTGATCCTGATGCCCGGCCGGGGCGAAAACACAAAGGAAAACGCTTTTTCGGGTATAAGGCACATTGTCTTATGGATGCCGAAAGCGAGATCATCGTCAATGCTGATGCCTCACGTGGGAACGAGCATGAACGAACCACACTCATTTATCTCTCAGAACCGACTTCACAACCACGGGCACTTGCCGCAGATAAAGGCTATGACACAGGTGAAAATCACGATTATCTTTCACGCCGACGTATCCGTAACGGTATCATGCTACGGTCGAACCATACGACCAAATATATTCGGCACCATATAACGCGTGTCAGTAGAGTTGCCAAACGATACCGGTGTGTTATCGAGCATAAATTCGCTGAATTGAAACAACGCCATGGCTTACGTACTGCTCGATACCGGGGACTCACCAAGATGCGTATTCAACTCTACATGGTTGCAATGTGCGCTAACATGAAACGCATGGTGAAACTGAGTTACAGCAATCTTCCGCCACCGATAATTCGGTTCCGGAGTGTTCCCGGATGAGAAAGAACAAGAAAAACAGAACGAAGTAGAGCAAAAAAGAGTGACGGTGCGGTTTATCCACAGATAATCAACTCTAAGAAATGAACAACCCGTCATTTGCCTGAGTTTTTCAACGGTCTCAACTTAATATTAATTAGGCCTTAAGTTAATAAGTTAACTCCGTCCCCTATTCTTTATTTACCAGATTATTTCTTGAAAAGCTTCTGGAGGGCGTCGACGGCCTGCTTGCCGATATCTTCGCCTTCGTCGCCGGAGGCAGAGGCCGCGGCATCACCTGCCGCGCTTGCGCCGCTGGCGCCGAAGACCTGCTGGCTGAGGTATTTGCCGAGCGACTTCACCCCCTGGTCTTTGAGGTTATCGACGGCCTGGACGGCCAGATTGGCGATATAAGGTTTGACCAGGTTCATGAGTGAATCCTCAAAGCCGCTGAACTTCGGATTTTCGAGTGTGCCGGTGATCGTAAAGTTTAACTTTGCAGGGTTCACCTGATTGAGCGCCTGGCACAGAGTCGACATCGGCACAACCCCGGCGATAATGTCATTGCCGTTCTTCGGCTCCATGTCGTGGTCTCTCAGGACGATTTCATTTTTAGAATTCAGGTCCCCGTCCCGGATTACAGTTTCGGATTTTATACTTAAATATCCCTTAAGAATATTCACGGGAAGCGATGTGTCATATACAAAACTTACGGCAGCCAGGTCTATATCTTTTGAAACCACATCCGCGTTTACCACGAAGCCGCTGCCCTTAACGCGCTGCGCATAGGATATGGAAAAGCTTCCGGCGGCCTGCCCCTGAGATTTGAGGTCTCCGCGCACCTCGAGATCGTCGAATTTCGCGCCTTTGACCGGATCGAACACAAGCCCGGCGAGCCGCACCCTGCCGTTTTCTATGTCCGCAGTCCGGTTGCCCCCCGCCTCGGCATGTATGCTGACATTCTTCATGCTTAAGAGTTTTATTTCCATCAGGTAGCCGCGCTGTGTCTCAAAAATCACCCTGCGGTCCTTGGGCAGCTTTTTTATTTCCCTGGTGATCTTTTCCGCCGGTGCCTGTTTCTCTTCCGGCGCTGCGGCTGTACTTTTCTTTGTCTTGACCGCGTTGTATATCCTGCTGAACCAATCTCCCCCCTGCGCCGCGCGGCCGAATCCCGGTATCCCCGGCCCCTTTTGAGCGCCTGCTCCGGGTCCGGCCTCCGGCTTTCCGATATTCTCAATGTTGAAACTGCCGTCAGGTTCACCGATAAGATCCACCTCTGCCCCGTTTACG
>JBDRBZ010000219.1:0-5846 GCA_043822175.1 Candidatus Omnitrophota bacterium | reverse complement strand
TGGTGTGGGGGGATGCGAACAGGCTCCAGCAGGTTTTCATGAACCTCATACTGAACGCGGTCCATGCCATGCCGCGCGGCGGAACTCTTAGCGTGGGGACAAAGTCAAGGCCGAGTCCTGACGGCAATCCGCGGGAAGTAGAGGTTTTTTTCCGGGATACGGGAAAAGGTATAAGACCGGATATGAAAGATAAGATATTCGAACCTTTTTTTACCACTTCATACGCGGAAGGGCGCAAGGGCACGGGGTTGGGGCTGCCTATCAGTTATACGATTGTAGAGACCCACAAAGGGCGGATAGAAGTTGAAAGCGAAGGCATTGCCGGCAGGGGCAGTACGTTCAGGGTCATATTGCCGGTGTATGCGGGCGGCCATGCGGGCGGCCGCATATAGAGGGAAGGAATGCATGAAAAACATGGCGTATAAGATAACAGGACTTTTTATCGTCGCTATGTATGTTTTTGCGGCAGAGTTGATCGCCGCGCGTGTTACGGAAGTAACCGTACAACGCCTGGGGATGTCCGGTTTATCGGGCGGCACGTTTCATGCCGCTGTACTTGCTGTGCTGGTTGTGCCTTTTATCTTTTTTCTGTACATGCGGCCGGGGGCTGTCCGGTCCAAGGGCGCGGCCCGGGAACTGGAAATGCTGCGTGAAAGTGAAGAGCGTTTCCGCGGCGCTTTTGAGACCTCGGCGATAGGCATAGCGCTTGTCAGCCCGGAAGGGAAATGGCTGAAAGTGAACAATACCCTTTGTGAAATAGTCGGCTATACGGAAGAAGAACTGCTCACTAAGACTTTTCAGGATATTACGCATCCTGATGACCTGGACGCCGACCTCGCGCATGTCCGGCAGATGCTCGATAACAAAATACGGCATTACCGCATGGAAAAGAGGTACTTTCATAAGGACGGCCGTGTCGTCTGGATATTATTAAGCGTTTCACTTGTGCGTGACGCGGGCGGCAAGCCGCTTTATTTTGTGGCGCAGATCGAGGATATAAGCGACCGGAAGGCGTATTCGGCCGAACTCGAGAAAATCAACGACAAACTCAGGGCGTCCATGAATAAAATACAGGAAAGGGACCAGCGCCTGCTCGATACATCCGAGGAACTGAAGTCCGAAAAAATCAGGCTGGACACGATCATACGGCAGATGGGCGAAGGCGTGATAGTCATAAACGAGAAAAAAGAAATAGAGCTTATCAATAACCGGGCCAAAGAAATACTCGGTTACGGCCCGCACGAAGAGATACCCGTAGGATACAGGAAGTTTTTTATTTTACGGCTGTGGAAGGAGCTGGAAGGGACCGGCGAAAGGATCGTCAAAAAGGAGATAGAGCTCCAGCGGCCGCGCGAGGCCGTGCTTCTCGTCGTGCTCGCGCGCCTGGCGCTGTCTTCACGGAATGAGGGGTTTGTGGCCGTGATGAGGGATATCACGTTCGAGAAGCGCATGGAGAAAATGAAGTCTGATTTTGTGGCCAACGTCTCGCATGAGATACGTTCTCCGATGGTGCCGATGAAAGATTCATTGAGCTTATTGCTCGATGAGTCGGCGGGCCCGATAAACGATCAGCAGAGAAAATTTCTCGCAATACTTAAAAATAACGTGGACCGCCTTTTGAGGCTTGTGAACGACCTCCTGGACATGTCAAAGATCGAGGCCGGGAAGATGGAGCTGAAAGAAGAGCCGCTGAACCTTCCGGCCCTGGTAAAAGAGACGGCCGAGTCTGTAAGGGTTTACGCCGCCAGAAAAAACATCACGCTCGCAATTGAGTCGGAAGAAGGGCTTCCGGTGGTAACATGTGACAGGGACCGCATCACGCAGGTTATCATTAATATTGTCATGAACGCGTTTAAATTCGCGCCTGAAGGCGGCCGCGTGGAAGTGTCATGTAAGGCATACCTTAAGAAAAACGGCAACTCATATGTAATGGTATCCGTGAAAGATAACGGGCCCGGCATTAAACAGGATGAGGCCATGGCGCTTTTTGACCGTTTCAAACAAATCGCCATGCCCGAGAGGGTCCAGGGTACAGGGCTCGGCCTGGCAATATCAAAAGCCATCATAGAAATGCATAAAGGCGCGATATGGGTCGAATCCGAGCCGGGCAGGGGCAGCGCGTTTAATTTTATTCTTCCGCAAAGGAGGTAAACATGCCGAAAGTAGTTGTTATAGACGATGAACCGGGGATATGCGAACTTTTGGAAAAGGCGTTCACCGAGGACGGTTGTGAGGTAGTCGCTGTGACGGATTCCGAAAAGGCCGTCGAAACCGTTGAAAAGGAGAAGCCCGACTGCATCCTCCTGGATATAAAGATGCCCAAGATAGACGGCATAGACGTGCTTTCCAGGATAAAGGGTTTAAGCAGAAGCGCGCCGGTTATAATGATAACCGGGTACGGGAGCCTCGAGACAGCGATGGAGTCCATGAAGCTCGGGGCGTACGATTACATAACAAAACCGTTTGACCTGGATTTCGTGAAAACACTTGTCAGACACAGCATGGAGCCCGGCAGGGGGGAGTAATCATCGTATGGGACAGCGGTTACTTACAGATATTCTCAATGAGATGAATAACCTGGCTCTGTCAGAGGACAGGACCGAGCGTCTTATGAAGTGGGCTTTAGAGGCCGTTCCGGACGTGATAGAATCCGACGCCGCGGGTCTTATACTTGTCAGGCATGATACGGCTGTAATGGAATGCATTTCAGCGTTGGGTGAAACAACGGAGTTTATCGGGGCGTTCAGGACGAGGGTGAAAGCCGAGGTTGAAGCCCGGCATGGGAGGGGCGAGCTTATATGGCAGGAGCCGGCTTTTTTGTCCATAGATGGCGCAAGCGACCCGGCGGACAGGGAAGCCGCTGAAACAGGCATAAAGTCTTTTCACGTACAGCCTCTCGAAACAAAAGACGCTGTTTTAGGATATGTGGCCCTCGCCAGTCACCGCGAAAACTTTTTCGTGAAATATAAGCTTAACATGCTCGGCGCCTTCTCGGACCAGCTCGCGCTCGGGATAAGGAGCCTGCTTGACAGGAATATAGTCGCTGAACAGGCCCGCATGCTGGCTGAAGAAAAAAAGAATGTGGAAGAGGCGAAACTGAAGCTTGAGGCCATCGTGGGAGGCATGAGGGAAGGCCTTGTGCTTACCGACAGGGACGGCAACATGATCTCTATTAACGAATCAGCCCGTGAATCGCTCGGTGTTAAGCCGGGAAACGGCTCAAAGTTGGCCATAGAGTATATCATCGGAGAATTATTGAAAACGAATGCCGGCACTAATGGAGATGCGTCTGATAAAAGGGATATCGCGCTCAGGTATCCCGTAACATGCGTTATGCGTATCAGCACTACACCTATATATGATAATGAAAGAAGGCTGCTCGGCAGGGCAACAGTACTTACGGATGTGACAAAGGAGAAGGAAATCGACCGCATGAAATCCGAGTTCGTCAACGCCGTAAGCCATGAACTGCGCACCCCCCTTACGTCAATGCGTGAAGCGGTAAGCCTTATTACCGAAGAAGTAACGGGCCCTGTGAACGATAAGCAGAAACGGTGCCTGGATGTGGTCGCCAGGGACGTGGAGAGGCTTACCAGGATGATAAACGACCTCCTGGACCTTTCCGCGATAGAGGCAGGCAAGACGCGCATGAGGCGCACCTGCATTAATGTGGAACGGGCGGTAGATTATGTGATCGAGCTTTTATCCGCCAAGGCGGCCCAGTGCGGCATCAGGCTGAGTAATGATATTCCGGAAAGTATTCCGGCCGTACTGGCTGATAATGACAAACTGATACAGATGCTTACCAACCTTGCGGGCAACGGCATGAAATTTACTCCGCGCGGAGGCAGCGTGTGTGTCAGCGCGTGCACAGAGACCGGCGTCTCGCCGCGTTATGGGGCGGTGGATTACGTTAAATTTACTGTGTCCGATACCGGGCCGGGCATATCGAAAGAAGACCAGGCCAGGCTCTTCCAGAAATTCAGCCGGCTCGATACACAGGCGGTGCATAAGGCGGGCGGTACAGGGCTCGGGCTCGTGATCACCAAAGAGCTTGTGAAAATGCACGGCGGCAGGATATGGGTTGAATCAGAGCCCGGCAGGGGCGCCTCTTTTTGCTTTACAATGCCTGTTTTTTCCAAATACCTTATATACTGCGATACCCTGCAGGAGGAAATGGAAAAAGCCGCCGGCATAGTGGGCAAGGCCGCGGTGATCGTGTTTTCCGGGGCTGATCAGGCAGGACTTGAGGAAATTGTCCGCCGGGAGATTACGGGCCGGCCCGGGGCCGTGATCCCGTATGAGGCAAGCCATGTGATCGCCGTTATCGAGGGAAACAGTCAGAAGGCCGCAGAGTTTGCCGGAACAGTTAAAGCGGAGCTTAACGGGCAGGCTTCATATGAGACGGTAATATACCCTGATGACGGCGCGCTGGGATCGGAGTTGTTGGCTAAGGGGATGGGAAAAAATAAAAATATATCCGGAGACATGGGCAAATGACAAATGTACTCATAGTGGATGACGAAACTCATATAGTAGAGATGCTCGAGGTGCGGCTTAAAGCTCAGGGTGTCCGCGTGGAGACTGCCGCCTCTGCCGTCGAAGCGGTCGATATCATAAGCAAACACGCGATAAGTGTGGCGCTTGTTGACATCATGATGCCGGGCATGAACGGAATCGAGCTCCTGCGGGAGATAAAGGAAAAGGCCCCTGATACGGAAGTTATCATTATTACAGGGTATGCCTCGCTTGGTTCGGCCATAGACGCCGTTAAGCTCGGGGCGTACGATTACATAAAAAAGCCATTCGAGGACATACAGGGCCTTATGCGCACGGTCACCGGCGCTATCGGCAAAAGGGTGTTATCGCTCGAGAATAAGCGGCTTACCGAGGAACTCAAGGAGGCCAATGAGAAACTTAAGGATATTAACCTGATGCTCGGGGAAAACGTGAACGAGCTCGTGATGCTGCATCATGTGGTGGAGTCCATTTCCGGGCTCTTATCCCTGGATGAAGTTATCAACAAATTTATGAAGAACCTCGTCGAGTCACTGGGATTCAGGAGGGCCGCGCTGTATATCGCCGATGAGAAGAAGACGGTTTTGGAACTTAAACGCTGTGAAGGCATAAGCGGGAGTGATATCAAACCCGCCGTAATCGCCATGGCCGATGAAATGAACGGAATCGTCCGCGCGATAAATACGAATGAGCCGGTGTTCATATCAGACATATCCGCGGGGCCGGGTAGTGTGGCGGACAGTATTTCGGGCGACGACACAAAATGCGTTGTCCTATACCCGCTTGCGGTCATGAAAAAACCGGTAGGCGCGCTCGTGCTCGAAAGCGACGAGGCGGTACAGATGAAGAAAGCCCATTCGATGAGCCTTTATATAAATCAGGCCGCCCTTATTATCGAGAATGCAAGAATGTTCAAGGCGATTGTGGAGATAAATGAGGAGCTGGCGGCCATGAACCAGCTTAAAAGCGAGTTTATATCCACGGTAAGCCATGAGCTCAGGACGCCCCTTACCACCGTGAAGGAAGGTGTTTCAATCATGCTTGACCGCGTGGTGGGCGAGATAAACGAGAAGCAGGCGCGCATACTGGAAATATCCAAGCAGGACGTGGACAGGCTGAGCCGGCTCATCGAAGACCTCCTCGACATATCGAAGATCGAGTCCGGCAAGATATCGCTGGACAGGGTATGGGCGCCGCCGCGCGAGCTTATTGACGCGTCGATCAATTCGGTGAAAGGGGTATCTTCTGAAAAGAAAATACGGATCAACGTTTCCTGCGGCCCGGATCTGCCGGAAGTCTTTATTGACCGCGACCGCGTGATCCAGGTC
>JBDRBZ010000218.1:0-2805 GCA_043822175.1 Candidatus Omnitrophota bacterium | reverse complement strand
ATCGAGATTTTACAAGCCCATGGGCTTGTAATGCCGGCAGATGCCGAAAGGAGCCTAAGGCAAAGGTTCAGGTTCAGCCCGCTTGTGTTTACGGATTACGCTGATATGAAAGCTTGGCTGCAGAGGCAAGCCAGAAAGTATGACCGGGAAGTGTTCGGCTTTGTCACAAAAAGCGGCGATAAATTTTTATTAAGGGCCACACTGGGGTTTGGCGCCATAGCCCCTGCGCTTGACAGGAAAAGAGTGTTCCATACGCATCCGAGCGGAACCGCCGATTTGTCCGACTCTGATATCACAAGCTTCCTGCTCCTGCCCAGGCAGGAGGAAATGATTACGGCATCAGGCGGGGAAGTCAGAATTCTGCGCCGTACAGCGGGGATCCCTGACAGGCTTACCGCTTTTGTGAGAGCCGCCACTAATCTGTATGTGCAAAATCAGATGGCTGCCGGACAGGAGGGTGAGCCTGTGGTGATGGAAGCGCGTTTCTCGGACATCCCGGACGATTGGGATCCGGTGCAAGTGACGTTATCCGGCAGGGCGGCTGAATTTATCGTGTCGGTTCTTTCCAAAGAACTGACAGGATTCAGGCATGAGCCTGAAACGCTGTTATCCCGCCTTGGGGTACAAGTGATAGTATCCGATGGAACGGGTGAGGAGATAGTGACGGAAGCCGCCGCGCGGCCGGACGAGATAAACGCCATGATAGATCGGTTCAACGCGGACCCCGACGCGTGGCTTCAAGAGAAACTGACCGACTATATACCGCCTTATTCGGCCGAGTTTGAACTGGTGACAGGGCCGGCCGGGGCAGGAGATATGACCGGGGGAGGCATTGAAAGGTACGGTAAGGCCGAAGAAATGCCGCGGCATATGAAAGAGTCGATTTTCGAAAGGGCCGGTATTATCCCAAATCAGGAAGATGTGCGGGCAAAGGCGCTCGGGGAGATAGAGGCGAGGTTAGCCCGTATTCGGGCAAACCTTTCAGGAGATGAATCCCGGCTTATAGATGGTGCCATTGATTTTATCAGGTCGGCCGTTATGCGACAGTTCTCCGATGAAGGGTATGTCATGGCTGTTCAGGGCCCTGAGGAGTATATCCTAGGCTACGGCGAACGTGCCGAAGCCGGAGGAAGCGGATATTTCAGTGAAGATACGATCGCGCTCATTGATGAATTTTTCAGGCCCGGAGCTGAATTGAACAGGCCTGAATTTCTCGCGGAAACTATTCTGCACGAAGCCCTTGAGGCAGTTACCCCTAGGGGTGAGCATGAGAAACTGTATAAAGGCATCCAGAGGAAGATGTTTGGCGACAATGTGCTTAAAATCAAATTGAGGGATTATATAGATGTGACAGCGGATAATGTGCGGTCCTTTGAGAGAGTGGTATTGACTCAATACGCCGAAGATAAGGGGATGAGTGTCGCTGACCTTAAACGTGATACAGAGGAAGTGGTCGATAGGGAGTATCAGAGGCTGCGGTATGCGGGTATCGTCGATGAGGCAAGCGGCGTGTCGCGGCTCATGCACAGGATACACGCGAAGTTAAGAGATGCTGTCAGAGGCATGTCTCCCTCGTTAGCCGGATTTGAGAGCGATCTTCTTTTCATCGATGACAATAATATAAACGCGTGCGTTTACAGGGGGAGGACGGATGTGTTCTTTTTCAGGGGTCTTTATCAGACATTGGTAAGGACAGCCCTTGTCCTGCAGGAGAAAGGGGTGGATTTCAGGTTAACCGAAGACGTCTTAGCGTTTATTATTGCGCATGAACTAGCGCACGCGGTACAGCAGACGCAGGGCATGGGCCTTGGCATGGAGGAGTTTTATGAGCAGAACAGAATGGAGATGCCGGGTTATATATACCAGATGAAAAAGAACGCCGAATTTGACGCCGATATGGTTGCATTGGACATAATGGATAAAGCCGGATATTCTGTATACGGCGCTATTGACGCAATGCAGTTCCTTGAGCGCATAAATACAAGCTACCAGATTGAGACAATACTTGAGAGCCATCCTCATGTGACTCTGAGAAAGCACAAGCTTATGCAGATAGCGTATGACCAGGAGACCAGTGTCTTTCTCAATGCTGATAAAAGAAAAACCCCCGTTGACATGGGCATGGAAGTACCCTCAAGGTATCTGGATTTTGCCGCTGAGATGGAAAGATGGAAAACGGCTGACACATCGGGTGACTCTGATATACGCAAAATGGCCCGGTCCATGAAACAAACCGGTGACTTTGACCGGGTTAAGGGGCTTATGGGTATGTGCGCCATGAGAAAAGGCATGTCAATCGTAATGGCCATAAAAGATGACCCGCAGGTGCGCCTGGCTTTTGCCAGGAGTCTTTTTCTTGACGCCGCGTTTACGGCGCTTAATAACATAACCCGTCTGAAAAACTTTCCCAGGCCTATTTATTCACACATAAAGGCGGATGGGGCGGGTACGTATAATGATTTAACAGAGGCGGCGGCAATCAATGATTACATATCTGAAGGCAGTGCCCCTATCTTGTCTCCGGTGGGGGCAGTATCAGGGCTCGCGGCGGTCTTTCAAGTCAAGGGAGATGATTTTTTTGAGGAAATAAGGCAAAAAATAACCGAATATGAAAAACTCCCTACGATGCCATCGATTGAAAGAGCGGTGACAGATGAGGAAAAGGCGGAGCTGACGGCTTATGTAGACCTGATACAACGGCTGTATGAGAACATAGACGAGGGTTTCATGGATGCCGTAGCCGGGATGGACCCTGCTTCCGGCGAAATTCCGGGCGCATATAACCCGACAAAGGTGAGCATGCCG
>JBDRBZ010000217.1:0-2804 GCA_043822175.1 Candidatus Omnitrophota bacterium | reverse complement strand
TGAGCTTTACGCTTGTATCGGACCCGGTGTTCACAGGGACACATTCAGCCAATTCCTTACCGCCATGAACTGGGCCAGGATTAACGCCTTCAGGAAGGAAAAGAAAGAATTCTCGCTTGAATATAACCCGGTGTATGTGTTTGAAGGACGTCCGGTGGCAAGTTTTTCGGCCTATAAAAAATTACGTGAGAAAACAGTAATGCGAAAATCCCTGTCAGGTATTTTTGAGAACGCGTGGTATGGATACAGGAGGAGGTTGGGAGATGGGGGCCTGCCGGCTTTCGGAGGTGTCGCTATATGGATGCTGAATGGCGCTGTCAACAGATCCAAAATAAAAGGCCGTCAGTCGGAACAGCAGGCCGCGTATAATCTCAGGCGTATATTTGAACATGCGATACATACCGCCCAATTACTGTCGGGCCGGGACCTGGTTATGTTTTCCAGAGTTGCTTTGGTCAGGACTATCAGGCGGGCGGATCATCTGCTTCGGGATATAGCCGGGCGCAATATTGTGGATGAATTTACCGCCATACTTGTCAGGTCTGTGGAGGAGGCCATGGAAGTGCCGGACGGGTGGGCAAACGGCATGCTCGCGATTAAGGACGAAGACAGGCTGGCGGCTGAACAGTCAGAAGAAACGCTTGTCTGGAACGCCCTCAGGTATCTCCAGGATAAAAAGGACGGCGCCCTTGCAAGCCCGGCCGATATTGCGCGTGTCCTGGCGTCCGCGGGCCGCAACGGGTGGACATCCGAAAAAGTCAGCGCGGTCTGCGCCAGGATCGATTTCTCGGAATGGAACAAGAGGCACAGGGATGAGCTGCCTTTTCCGCTGGATCCGCCGGGCGATAATGGTTTCGTGGAAAAACAGGACCGCCTGATCCGTGTTCTGGAAAGGGATTTTGACGGTATCTCATACCAGGCCGAACTGAATAGAAAAATTAACAGCGCTAAAGCCGCGCAGATCGTGATTACGAAGATTATGAACCAAATAAACTGGCCCAAGATTAACCAAATCCGTGAGTCTAAAGGCAAGGTTTCGTTAGAGCCTGACGCGATCAATATTTTTGAGGGCATGCCCGTGGCACGGGGTGATACCACAAGGGGGGCGATAGCGGCCGGGTTAAAAGGTAAGATTCGCGGTGACTGGGTGGAGGCCTTTAATGAGGGGTGGGATGCCTATAATACGGTCGTAGGCAAAATCGGCATAAATGGGTTTATGGCGGCTACGATCCCTGTCCTGGCCGGTATCATGAGCAGGCAGGCAAAGGAGGGGACACGCTTGGTCAATCCCCGAGTAAAAGAAGGGGGACTAGCCACAACCAATCTGCGGCGTGTACTCTGCACAATAGTAAGATGTGCCGAATCGCTTAAAGGCCATGCGGATCTTAACCTGTTTACGCGTCTCGTTGTTTTACGGGCATTCAGGCTCTCAGGCGATCTCTGGGAAGCAATCACACATGAGGATATTAACGGCTCGTTCTCAGATGTCCTTATCGACGCGGTTTGCGAAACCTTGCCTGTTTCGCGTCAATGGCTGAATAAGGCAGAGGTGTTTAAGACAGAGCTGGCAGAGGGGCCTGTCCCGGATAACACGGTATATCCGCTGCTGGTAGGAAAGGCCGTGGCGTCCAGAGAGGCAAATTGGGCCGGCCTGCACCGAACACTTACCAGGTTGCGGAAGATACATGGTTTCGTTGAAATGTGGGAGCACCTGCCCGGCGCCGTTCAAACAATGCTTAAAAGTGATTATGAGAGTAATATCGTAGCTATGCGGAAGAGATATATGCTGGCGGCCGTGTGGGACATAATAAAAGAATCCCGGCCACTTATCGCCGAACGCAGGTTTCAGGCGCTCGAGGAACTCAACGACGGTTATGACGCCGGGCTTATGTTCGCTGAAATATTTGAGCTGCCGGAAGGCCTGCAAATGGCCTGGATGGATGTGATAACAGAACCGATGCAGGAGAAAGCGGATATAGACGCTGTGCTTTACTGGAAATACGGCATAAGGCTCAGGCCCGAAGACGCCTATCCGCCTGTTGACAGGATAGATGAGGCTATTTTTCAAAAAACTATAGGTGTAAAAGATCCTTCGGAAGTTGGTGTGACGGAAGCAGACGGCCTGAAGCAGCCCAAACATTTAGAGTATATGTCCGATGCCATTACGGGCATTTTTGATGTATTAGTGGAATTTATGAATTGCAGGACAGTCAGGTCATTTGAGTCAAAAAGGCGGCATCGAAAGGCCAGGAATTATCTTGGCTGGATTATGAGAGAAACAGGCGAGTCCAGGGTTGTTTATGAGCTTGCGCGGCAGGCCGTGGGCAGTATGCCCCCGGAGTTGATTTCCGAGGCCTGTAAGACACAGCCGGGCAGGAGTTTTTTACGTTTTCTCGGGTATAATAATGGCCGGGCGGCGGGTTTAAGAGCTTCCGATGATGACGAGCCCACGGCCGAGGACCTGCTTATCCTGCAGGATGAGTTGGACAGACAGGAAAGTGAGCGCAGGCGAAGAGAACGGCAAAAGGGACGGCAGAAGGAGGCAAAACCGTCCGGGCGGGCAGAAGTTACCGGCATGATGCCGTGGATGTGGGGCGGGCTCTACGAATGGGCGAACCGCATGGCTGAAGAGAGGCCGCGGTTTGGCTGGCTCCCGTCGGGTGTAGCGGCCGTGGCCGGCTTTGTCGAAGATTTCGTGATACGGCCGTTATCCATGGAGATTTTAAGTATCATCGGGCTAACAGTAGGCATTGTTTTACCGTGGGCTTATGTGGCTGTATACGCTTTTATATTCGCGACCATAT
>JBDRBZ010000216.1:0-4199 GCA_043822175.1 Candidatus Omnitrophota bacterium | reverse complement strand
CATTCTCATGAAGATCCTTATGGCGTGTCCGATAAGAAATCCCGCTATGAGCCCCCAGGCCGTATTGCGCATGACTTTAGGGGCAACGGGTATAATAACGGCATTGGGATCCGGCAATGTAATGCCTTCCACGGCGATAATCGAGAATGCCGGGTCATTCAGCTCGTCTTTTGCCTGTTTATGCATGTCCCTGGCCGCCTCAAGCTCTCTGTCAAGCTCGTCCAGTTCGGTGTTATCCCTCTTAAGCGATTCCATCTCATCATTTAACATGCCGATTCGCTTGTCCAGCTCCCGCAGGCGGTTTTCGACACGCAGCGCTTCCGCCTTTTTTGCCGTTACAGTGTCCGACGCATGGTTCAGGATTGCCTTGTCCAGCGCCGACAGCCTGCTTTCCCACGCGGCAAATTCAGGGGAAGACTCCCCCTTTCTCTGTCCGATGTTTTGTATTCCTATCTCCAGGCTTTTTCTGCCGCGCTTAAGCTCATAGGCCATTTCGTCTGCGCCCATATCCAGAAAGATACCCTCTATGTCATTTTTCCGCAGGTCGCTCTCAAGAGATTCGATCATTACATTCAGCCGGTTCAGCCCTATGACTTCCTGGCTCCTGTGTCTCTCCAGTATATCCACCCTGCCGGACAATTCTTTTCCTTTCTTCTGCAATGAGTCGTAATCGGCGGCTTTACTCAAGGCGCTCTGCCTCTTTTCGAGATCCTTAATTCTCGCGCTTAAATCGCTTGTCTCCTCAAGCCATGTCGCGGCTTTTGTTTTCAGGTTAAAGTTTATCTTGTCTACCCTGGCCTTGTATTCCTCTCCCAATACGGTAGCGATTCTTGAGGCAAGGGTGGGATTTTCCATGTATACGCATATGGTTATAATGCTGGAATCCCGGTCCTTGCTTATCACTATCGATTTCCTGAGCTCATTCAGGGCGTCTTTTCCCATGTATTTTCTAGAGAGCCCCAGGTGCAGCTTATCCACCACAACGCTGAGCACGGCATCGCTCGTAAGGATCCTATACTGATTGTCAAGAAATTGGTCGACATCACCGCGGTTATCGAAAAAAGCAGTGTTTTCTGCCGGTTTGTTGACCACGACCTGAACAACTCCTTTGTACACGGGGGGCAGGAATAAAGAATATATCATGCTTAAAAGCCCCGCGCCGACCGTGCATAAAAATACGGTGTTGACCTTTTTTCTTTTTTTTGCCGTCATATTGAATCTCTCCTTGGTGTTCCTGTTACCACTAAAGTGCCTTTATCCCCTTTTATTGTCGCAAATTCCATGGGGCTCTCCTCATTGAACCGTTTGAGCGCCGTCTGTATGCCGGCATCTATAAGCATAGGATTGACCGGAAAGCCGTTCAGTATAATTTTCCTGGCGCGCATCGCGAGCTTTTTCTTGTCGCCATATGCCTCGAGCATATAATCTCCCGAGATCGAGAAATTCAGCCCTATGCCCGCGACATCCCCGGCTACGACAGCCCGAAATTTATTGTTTTCGAGAAAGAAAATCTCGATATCGTTGACTCCCACTATTTTTTTGTTGATATACTTTGTCACCAGCTTAATGGTCAGCTCTTTCATTTCCCCGCTGGCAAGTATAATAGTAAGCAACTTCTTGCGCATCTCTTCTTTCGATTTACTCTCCATGTCGCCGCTTGCGGCTTGTATTCTAACTTTTCGGCCGATGATCTCCAGCGCCGCATCTGTTGTGGCGTCAGCAACCACATTTACACCCGTGACCACTTTGCCCCAGACCCCTCCCTTCATCCAGTATGGAAGATCGACTGAGTTTACGTCATTATACGAAAAGTATGAGGTGGGATATTCCCGTGAGATCTTGTCAAAGATTTCCTTTGCCCTGTCTTCCTCCCCCAGGTCAAACTGATATATGGAAGCTGCCTGGAACAGGGCCGAGGGCGCTAATTCCGAATCACCGTATTCATCGGCTATGGAAAGATAGAGTTCCGCGGCTTTTATATAACTTCCTGTAACCCTTTCTTCGGCCGCCTTGTTAAATAAGGCGAGAACGGGCAGGGCGCCCTGTTCCTTGTCGGCGCTTTCCGAAGAAGAGACTTCTTCGCCCGGTTTTTTACCGAATCGCTTGATAATGCCCCCCAGGACCGGCACGTTGGACAGTATCCTATTGATATTATCGAGAAAAACAAAAAATTTATTTCTTTTTCCGGTTTTGGCGGAAACCATTTCCTTCAGCACCATCTGCACATCGTTAAGCGGCCTCGCCGTATTGTGCTGCGACACGACGTTTTTGGCGAACTCCAGCGCCATCACGGTATCCAGATCCGGCCGATCCTTTGCCATCTCACTGTTCACTTCATGGGAAATCATTTTGATAGCGTTTTCGAGGTTCTTGTTTTCGACATCATTTAACGCCTGAGCCAGGTTGTTAAGCGAATGATCGACCATATAATTATTGTACACAAGGAAAAACACGCCCATGCCCGCGAGCACAAGAAAGATCTTTACTGCCAGCTTTAAACTCTGCAGCGCTTTACTGCTACGAGAACTTTTGGTTTTCCCAGTACTCATAAAACTTGCCTTTTCGCGCAAGGAGCGATTCCAGCGTACCCTCTTCGGCTATAACGCCGTATTCCAGCACGATTATCTTATCCGCATGTTTTATTGTCGAAAGCCGATGCGCGATGACAATGGACGTCCTGTTTAGCATTATCGTGTTTATGGCCTCCTGCACGAGCCGCTCGGTCACGGAATCAAGAGAGCTTGTCGCTTCATCAAGCATGAGTATTTCGGACTGCTTAAGCAGCGCCCTGGCTATTGCGATCCTCTGCTTTTCACCGCCGGACAGCTTAATGCCCCTGTCCCCGACAGCGGTATTTAAGCCCTGCGGCAGGGACGCCACAAAATCATGCAGCCTGCTCTGCCGCAGAATATCCGCTATCTCGCTGTCCGGCACCGGCCTGTCGAGACCATAGCATATGTTGTACCGGATGGTATCGTTAAAAAGGAACACCTCCTGGCTCACCAGCGCAATCGCGCGCCGCAGGGAATCAATCTTAAACTCATTTATATCTGTCCCGTCAAACCAGATGGAGCCGGCCGGCACATTGTAGTACTTCATAAGCAGGCTGATCAGCGTTGTCTTGCCGGAACCGGTAGCGCCTACGATTGCCGTCACTTTATTTTTTTCGATTTCTATATTTACGCCCTTCAGCACCTCTACGCCAGGATTATAAGAAAACTTCAGCCCCCTGATCTCGATGGACCGCTTGAGGCCTTCAAATGTTTTTTGTCCCTCTATAACAAAAAATTTGTTTCTGTCGTTAAACACCCTCATGATGCGCTTGAGCGGCCCCCGGACAACGGCCATTGCCGCCCTTATCGAACCCCAAAAACCGAACTGCCCTCTTGCCCTGTTAAAGACAAAAATCATTATCACATAGTCACTCGCATGCCCTATTTTTTTCCCAAACAGCATAAAGGCGATAACGGCAAACGCCAATATCATCACGCTCATGGTAAAGATATCCTGCAGGCATGGTATGAGCTGGCTCTTCTTCCCCATGCTAACCGACGCCTGCTCGACCATATCAGACTGCCTGTTAAAGACCCCGCGCTCCTTGACCTCATAGGAATAAGCCTTGATAAGCGGGATTGCCATCAGAGAATTTGATATATTACCGCATAAAAGCGCGTGGTTTCTGGCCAGTGTCTCAGAGCTCTTCTTGATTTTTTCCACAATCCGGCTGATAAGCAGATTTACCATCGGTATCATGACCAGCATCAGGACCGTAACCCTCCAGGACAGTGCAGTCGCTATCGCCATATAAACGATTATCATGAATATCGAAACAAGGGTCTTATCCAGCCTGACTATTTCCCTCGATACGAAATTGATGTCCATTATAAGGGTCGAGTAGATATCCCCTATGTTTTTTTGGTCAAAATACTGCTTGCCGAAGCTCAGATACCTTTGAAAAACATTTTTTCTCAGGCTGTTCGCTATCCTGCAGGTCAGCCACGTCACATTGAGGCCGCCTAAATACAGGAAAATGTTTTTTAATATAACGGCTATAAGCACAATCCCGAAAAGAAATAGCAGTATACCGCTGTCTGAAACGTTTTTCAGCAGGTAACTCATGAGCGGGATGCGGCCGAACACGGTATCCCGCATGAACGCGAAATTCACGTTGATAAGCCCCTGTATGATGGGCTGGAGCA
>JBDRBZ010000215.1:0-3258 GCA_043822175.1 Candidatus Omnitrophota bacterium | reverse complement strand
GGTACATGAAAGAGCTGGGTATATGGGTGGAAGTGACGACGCTGGTAATCCCGGGCTTGAATGATTCTGAAAAAGAGCTGGATGAGATTGCCTCGTTTATTTCTGAAGTAGGCAGGGAAATACCCTGGCATATAAGCAGGTTTCATCCGGATTTCGAGTTTCAAAACCGCGAGGTTACGCCTCACGCGACATTGAGGATGGCCAAGGAAATAGGCAAAAAGAACGCGCTTAAATATGTATATATAGGCAACGTGCAGGAGGAAAATAATACGTACTGCTGGAACTGCAATGATATAATCATGGAACGCGCCGGCTTTATTCTTCTCAAAGATAACATGCAGTACGGGAAATGCCCTATATGCGGCTCAAAGATAGAGGGTGTCTGGAAATAGGTGGGGCGATGGAAGTGGATCGTGCCATATCAAAAAGAAGATCTGTCCGTAAATATGCGAATACGGCGCCGCAAGGCGGGGCCGTGACCAAAATACTTAAGGCCGGTATGTGGGCGCCGTCGGGGCTTAACAACCAGCCGTGGAAGTTCAGGGTGGTGCGCGGTCCGGAGAAGGACGGATTGGCCCGATTCACTGAATACGGGGCCGTGATAAAAAGGGCGCCGGTCGCCGTATGCGTCTTCCTTGATAAAAAGGCCTCCTATAACCGGGAAAAGGACATAATGGCAATAGGCGCTTGCGTCCAGAATATGCTTCTCAAGGCCTTTGGCCTCGGCCTGGGTACGTGCTGGCTCGGGGAGATACTTAACAGGAAAGAGGAAGTCAGGCGGTACCTGAAAGCGGACCGCGGAAATGAGCTCATGGCTGTGGTGGTCCTCGGCTATCCTTCAGGCAGGGGAGGCAAAGGCCGTCGCAGACCTTTGAAATCATTTATTATAAGGCAGGCGTAATGGGGCGTGGGAAGGGTGACATATGGAAGGTCTTATCAGAATACAAGGCAGCCTTTATCCTCGTCTCGGTTAACGTCGCCGTTTACCTGATGATATGTTCGGGCAGGATCAGCGGGCTCGTCCTGCCGTTCCTGGTAACTTCCCCGGCGAATGTGATAAACGGCCGGCTGTATTGCATTATAACCTCCGGATTCATTCATAAGGACCTGACCCATCTGGCGTTCAACATGATCGGCGTATTCATATTCGCCGGCATCGTTGAAAGGCATTTCGGCGCGGTAAAAACGATTTTTATATACATGGGGTCGCTTGTTATATCCATGTTTTTCTCGATGGCCGCTTATACTTTTATTCTTCACAGGAATGTCGGCATAATAGGCGCATCGGGCGCCCTTATGGGGCTGGTTGCCGCCGCGATGCTGATAGACCCTTTCCGCATCACATACGAGATGATAATCCCGCTGCCCGTGATGCTTAAGGCGTGGTTTTTTGTTTATGCCGATTACAGGGGGCTGCTCGGGGGAAAGGCGGACGGCATAAGTCATATAGCTCACCTTTTCGGGTTTATATCGATAGCGTTTCTCGTATACTTTATGGACAAAAAAGAGCGCAGGCTGTTAAAGAAAGGGCTTGCCATTAACCTGTTTACGTTTATACTGTTTCTTGCGGTTAATCAGTGGCTGGTGATCAAAACCGGCAGGCCCTTCCTTAACTGGCTCGGGCTGGAAAGAGGCGTGTGAGAATGTATTTATACGGCAAAAAATCAGTGGCAGAAAGGCTTAAGGCGAATCCGGGCAGCATAAACAGGATATTAATCCAGGATGGTTTCAGCGAGCCCGGCATAGAAATTTTGATAAAGGCGGGCAGGGTGCCCGTAAAAAGGGTTTCAGAGAAAGAGCTCTCAAGGATAAAACGCGCGGACAGGCTGCAGGGCATAGTCGCGGAAGTCGGCCCTTTCTCGTATACGCCGTTTGAAGAGCTTATATATGATTCTCAAAAAAAAGACAGGTCATTCATTTTTGTGGACGGCCTGAATGACCCGCATAACCTGGGCGCGATCATGAGGACGGCGGCGTGTTTCGGGGGCTTCGCACTGGTGATACCCCAGCACGGGGCATGCGGCGTTACCGATGCGGTGATGCATGTATCATCCGGCGGTGAAAATTATGTGCCGGTGTGCATGGTGACAAACATGGTTACGGCCCTGTTGAACGCCAAGAAAGAAGGGTTTTGGGTAGCGGGCGCTGTGGTGGAGGGAGGACAGGATATTAACGCTGTTTCCCTGCCGTTTCCGCTTTGTCTTGTGCTCGGGTCAGAGGGCAAGGGGATAAGGCACGGCGTGCGTAAACATATCGACGTGGGCGTGACCCTGCCGATGCGGGGGGCGGCCTTGAGCTTTAACGTGGCCATGGCGTGCGCCATATTCTGTCATGAAATCGCAAAACAAAGGAGTATCGGAAATGGCCAAAAAACAAAATAATAAGCTCATGGATTTCATAGCCGAAGCGGGGATGCTGAAAAGGACGGCGAGGTCAGGATGGGCGGTATTGGGGGTGCCCGATATCGAGAGTGTCGCGGATCACAGCTTTCGCTGTGCCGTACTTGGGTACGTCATAGCGCGTATGGAGGGTGCCGACCCGTACAGGGTGCTTTTGATGGCCCTTTTCAATGACATACATGAGGCCCGCATAGGTGATCTGCATAAGATGGCTTCGACGTACGTGGATCTCGAGGCGGCTGAGGACAGGGCTTTTTCCGGGCAGATATCGTCGCTGCCGAAGCGCATAAAAAATGAGATGTCGCGTATCCGCGGCGAATACAGAAAACAGGCTTCGCCGGAGTCTCTCGTTGCCCGGGACGCGGATATCCTGGAATGTCTTATTCAGGCTAAAGAATATCACAGCCAGGGTTTTAAAGAGGCGGCGAAATTCATGCTGAAGGCCCCGCGTTTTCTCAGGACAAAAACCGCCAAAGCCCTATGGAAGACCGCTAAAACCATGAATCCCGGCGCCTGGTGGGAAAGGTTGAGCGAGTTTAAGAGATAGTCACCCGCGCGCGTGATGGTGTCGAGGGTTCTTTTTCTTCACAATAAATATCCACGTGACCCCGGTCAGGAATATGAAGAGGAACGCGTAGAGCGTGTTCCACAGCCCTTTTCCTATGACTATGGATACCGGCAGTGTCCCGGTGTCCATGGTCATGATATTACGCAGCCCGCCCAGTGAAACAGCGCCGCTTAGGCAGATCATGATGAAAATAAAGAGCTTATTTTTCATACCCAAAAGCGCGAGCGCGGCGCAGATTATGCCGATTAAGGGGATCACATAAACAAGGTAGCTTTTTTTGTCCAGGTCCTC
>JBDRBZ010000214.1:0-3921 GCA_043822175.1 Candidatus Omnitrophota bacterium | reverse complement strand
ATACAAGGTCGCGTCTATAGGCGGCGATTAGCGATTTGTAACAGAGCGAGCAAAAAAGAGCGTATCTTTTTTGCGAGCGTCCCCGCAACTACCCCCTCCCACACCGCTACTGTGAATGTGGTAATCATTTCTTACGAACCTAACCCGCAATTCGGGCCGTTTATTTCCTTCATTGTATAAGGATAAGCGCTATCGGGTGAATGTTACGCGGACATGAGAAGGCGGCGGAGGATGGTATTGCGGTTTACACGTGACGCGTTGTCGTACGCGCGGCAATGCGGAAGGATGTTGAACACCAGAAAATCCGTCTTAAATCCCGGTTCTATGGACTCAATGTTAAGAAGATCGGCCATCTGCTCGCGGTTCACACCCGCAGAAGCCAGCTGCATCAGCAGTTCATCGACGCGGGCGCCTGTCAATTCCTTGACAATCGACATGGTCACAATCTCGAATATCGGATAATAAAAACCGGAATGAAATTTGTTATTTTCGTTCACGAAAACCTGACGCACAGGATCCCCCAGACTATGCAGGCCTCCCCTGTCCGAACCCGGCGCGAACGTAAATATGCACTCATCCTGCTTGCCGCCCTGGACAACGCCGTTCTCAACAGTTATTCCGTACGTTTTGATAACGCGCAAAAATTCATGCCTATTTTTGAATCTAAAGACAACAAGGCGCCTGAGCATATTTTCCCAGCCGGGGTTCTGCCTGATTTTACGCAGCCTCCATTTTTCGATTTCGTCTATTGTCATGTTTACCTGTGAGGAGACGTCCCGGTCGCCTTTTCCCAGATTTTCACTGAATCCCAGAAAAATCCTCCCCTGGCCATAAAGCGGCGAAAAAAGCATCGACATTATAGAATCTTCAAGATCGCGCGAAAGCTGCTCAGGATCCAGAATGTTTGCCGGCAGTGCAGGACCGGCGTCATCAGCCGGGGACTTCCTCTCACTGCCGGCCATTTGCGGCCCATCACGACGGGAAACACTTTCAAAAAGCGGGAGCTCGGGATCTGCGGGAGGCTCGGGCTTGTTTGCCAAAATCACGCCGTCAGGTCCGGCCGGCGGCCCAGCCCGCACAGGCGCCGAAGGGGTTATGATCCTGCACGCAAAGGCCTTTATCCAGGGAATCATATGAAGCCGCCGGGATTCCGGTATGTTTCTGTCCTGCCATGGCGACGGGTGAAACTGATGCTTCGAGTAAACGTACTCAGTACCGATATCAGTCCGGGCCGAGACAACATCGTGAAATTCGTCATCCCCGTACCGGCCGACAAACACCAGCGCGCCTCCGGGCTTTTTTATTGTCCGGAGTATCTCAGTCCATACACCGGATGTTGTCGCAGACTGGTATGTTTCATCGTCCATTGCCCCTTCGATCACCATCACCATATCAACGCTGTTATCGGCGAGCGGGATACCTCTCTGAGGAACGCCATCCATAGCAGGGCGGCAGTCTGCAAGCCGGAGCTCAACATTGGCCGGGCGGATGCCCTTTCGCGCCATCTGCACAATCCGCGATACAGCGCGGCCGAGATTGCACGGATTAGCGTCAAGTCCGATAAATCTCAAATGCGGCCGCTTCGCGGCTATCTTTATCAGCGTATCGCCGTTGTCGCAACCGACGCATAAGACAGTCGCGCCCCGGGGCAGACTGTCTATGCCTGCCATGACGGCAAGGGCATCTTTTTGTCCGACAGGCACAGGCGAAAACTCGGATTCCCAGTCATAACCGATATAGAGATCGTTGACCTCGTGCACGCGCGACTCTGTCCCATCCTCGTCGATGATAACCGGCCTGCACGTCTCTGCCAAACTGCCGTACAATGCCTCGCTTGCGCCGGTCGGGTGCAGGCCGAGCAGAACAAGATATGACCACACTTCCGCCTTTTCATAAATAGACAGGCATTCCGATCCGTAATAAGAAAACTTTCCGAAAAGATTTGTGAGGCGCCTGATGCCTGCGCCATCATATATGCCAAGCGTTGTTAGGAAGGCAATCCTGCCTTCGCCTGACGACAGGGCGCTTTCTCCGAACAGGCGCGTCAGCCTGTCAATGCCCTTCCTTAGAAAACGGGCATCGTGCAGGACAAACGTTATCTCACGTATATCCTTATCCGGACCTACCGAAAAAGCAAAGTACCACAGATCCTCTTTCCCGGACTGACGTGTAAGCACGACACACAATATTTCCCATACGCCCCCGTGAACGTTCCAAACCTTATTCTCGAAATCTACGTACAGGGCAAGCGTCTCGGAAATACGCAGCATCTTTTTTTCTGCCAGGGAGCAAAAAAACGCCTGATCGATCTGCCCGGGCGGAGTAACCAGGTCAAGAAGTACCGGCGCGTAAAGCCTGACAATGTTGCGAAAGAAATCTATCGGCTGCTTTGCCGCGAACAGGGATTCCACCTGCAGCGAGAAAGGCCGCCCGGCATGATCCGCGCATGCCGCCGGTGGTGTTATGATAAGGCATAATATAAGCGCACACGCGGTTATTTGGCGGGATACAGATTTATTCATGTCCAAATTATATCAAACTATAGCCGGGATGGTGTCACAGGAAGGTAAAAGAATTATAATATTTATGTCCCAAGGATTTCCTCGTCCTCCCTCCGCCAGGCGGGGTCAACGATGCACAGAAAGACGAGAGGCTTTATCCCGGAGTTTTTAATAAATTGCACGGACTCGGGCGGGATGTAGACAGCGGTCCCGGGGCCCACGCGGCCGGATTTGCCGTCGATAGTCATTACCCCTTTGCCTTCGAGTATATAATAAACCTCGGAGGTTCTCAGTCTGTGCGGGCTCGTGCGCGCGCCGGGCCTGACGGTCGCGTGCGCGAGGCTGTAGCGAAGCTTCAGGCCATCCTTGGACGGATGAAAAAGTTCCCTTAAAACGCAGCCGTCACCCGACATGAATTCTGCGCAGCTATTAAGTTTCCGTGCGAACATGCTCAGCACTACCTTTCCGCTGACAGGATGCATATGCACGATAGGCTCTCACTAAATCGGCTATGCGGCTGCCGATATCGGCAAACCTGCCTGCGCGAATTTCGTCGGGCTTAAATACGCTCGCGCCAAAAGCCGCGGCTGAGGCGCCCGCAGAGAAGAAATCACCTATATTCGCCGTAGAAACCCCGCCGCAGGCGAGCAATTTGATCTCTGCAAACGGACCCTTGATTTCCCGAAGATAGGCGGGTCCGAAAAATTTCGCCGGAAACACCTTTACCATGGTTGCCCCCATCCTCCAAGCCTCGTATATTTCCTGAGGCGAAAGCGCGCCCGGGAAAACCGGTATCGAGTTTTTCGCGCAGTACTCCACGACCTCAGGCACTGCGACAGGCAGCACAACAAAGGACGCGCCCGCGTCAAGCGCTCTTTTCAGGTCATTCGCCGTCAAAACTGTCCCCGCGCCTACGTCAAAACGCCCCTGCGCCGCGCGCGCCATTTGGCTTATAAGTTCCGGGGCCCCGCCTGTATTCATGGTGATTTCGACAGCCTTAAGACCTGCCGCAGCCGCGGCTTCCGCAAGCGGCGCAATGGCCGCCCTTTCAATGCCCCTCAGTATGCCCATAAGAGGCATACTGTCAAACGCGCTGAGATCCATGCCTCGTTAAACCCCTGTGTTGGTAAGAGTCTCGAAAAACTTTCTGTAATTGTCCTTGTCAGCGCTTTTCCTGAATGCCATAGCTGCCCTGGGATGCTCATTCATCATGCCGGCGATGGCGAAAGGCAGGATATAGCCCCATTCGATCTTATCACGCAGCTTAAGGAATTCATGCTGTATAAGGTCAAGGATCGGCCTGATATCGAACTTCGGGTTCTTAAGAAATCCCAGGAGGAGCTCAATAGGACAATTGCCTGCCGCGCGTCCAATGCCGTAGATCGTCGCATCGAGGTAATTCGCGTCGTGTATTATGGCC
>JBDRBZ010000213.1:0-8306 GCA_043822175.1 Candidatus Omnitrophota bacterium | reverse complement strand
CCGTCGTACCCCTCCACGCGCCCCTCCGGCAGCAGGCGGTAGTACTGGCCGCCTGTCTCCTCGGGCTCGCGCCGCTCCATGAGGCGCGGCTCCCGGGCGCAGACCTTCCACGGGCCATTGGGGTCCCTCACCCGCATGGCCAGGATGCGGCCGTCGCCGTCCATGTCCTCGGTCAGGAGCCCCTCGATGGGCTCCTCGTCGTGCGGGTACGGGCGGGTGCTCGAGCGGCGCAGCTTGGGGTGATCGGCCAGGGCCCACTCGGCCCCGTCCGGGTTGATGCGCGGGCACACGTAGAAGGCGCGCGTGTCCAGGCAGCGGGTCACCTGCTCGTCGCGGCCGTAGCGCTTCAGGAGGCAGTGGAGGTGGTACAGGCACATGGTCGAGGTGGACAGCTCCGTGGCGTGGATGTTGCCGTCCACCCAGAGGGCCGGCTTCTCCTCGGCCGGCCCGGTGTCGAAACGGGTGATGGCCGCCACCCGGATGGCCCGTCCCTCCCAGCTGCGGCCGACCTCTTCCAGGCGCACCAGGTCCGGTCGCGCCTCGGCGAAGCTCTGCACGATGCGCGTCAGGTCGTCGTACCGGTAGAAGCGATCGAAGGTCAGCTCGACACCCATGGTCTCCATCCTCGGGGCCCCTCCCTCACGTCCGCAGCTGCACCCGCACCCGCCGGATGCGGCGCGCGTCGGAGGCCAGCACCGTGATGCGCAGGCGCTCGGTCTCCACCTGCTCGCCCGGGCGCGGAATGCGCTGCGTCAATGAGAGGACGTACCCGGCGATGGTCTCGTAGTTGCCCGGGGGAATCGCGGCGCCGCAGTGGCGATTGACGGCCAGCACCTCGGCCCGCCCGTCACACTCGTACACCGTGGCGCTGAGCCGGTGAATGTAGGCCTGGACATCCTCATCCCGCTCGTCGCGGATGTCCCCGAGGATCTCCTCCACCAGGTCCTCCGTGGTCACCAGGCCCGTGACGCCGCCATACTCGTCCACCACGATGGCCAGGGGATGGCCGCTGGTGCGCAGCTGGTGCAGCAGCGACAGGGCCTGGCGCGTGCCGGGCTCGTAGCTGACGTCGCGGAAAGCATACAGCTTGTTGAGCTGATTGACCGGGGGCATCATGAACTGCCCATCTCCGCTGATTATATCGGCGAAGTCGTTAAAACTTCGGTAAATGAGGAGATTGCGGTCAAGGTTAAGGAAATTGACGGAGAGGATGCTGTTTACCTCATGGAAATTACCGATAGGCGGAGGAGACATTAAATGGCGCTTGCTTCAAAACATCTTTTCGGATTAAAGGAAGTCTCTGCCGTCGATATCAAGCAAATATTGGATACTGCCAATAATTTTAAGGAGGTGCTGGGCAGACCCATAAAGACCGTGCCCATCATGCGCGGAAAGACCGTGGCCAATCTCTTTTTTGAAAACAGCACCCGCACCAGAATAAGCTTTGAACTCGCGGAAAAAAGACTCTCATGCGATTCAGTGAGCTTTACCTCTTCTGCCAGCAGCGTAAAAAAGGGCGAAACCCTTCGCGATACGGTCCGCAACATTGAGGCCATGAAGGTGGATATGGCAGTTGTACGCCACAGTTCTACAGGGGTGCCTGCTTATATTGCCGGCTGTACGGACAGTATTGTAATAAACGCCGGTGACGGTGCAAACGAGCATCCTACCCAGGCCCTGCTGGATATGCTTACCATACAGGAAAATTTTGGGAAAATTAAGGACCTGCGTGTGGCCATTGTCGGAGATATTATGTACAGCCGCGTGGCGCGTTCCAATATCTGGGGACTTAAGACCATGGGCGCCTCGGTTATGCTGTGCGGTCCCAAGACACTCATGCCTCCGGATGTACGTGATTTTAACATAGACGTAACCCACTGCGTGGAAGAGGCCATAGAAGAGGCGGATGTAATTATGGTTTTAAGAATTCAGCTTGAGAGGCAGTCAAAGGGGCTGTTTCCTTCCCTTAATGAATACAGAGAGCGGTTCGGCATTAACAGCAGAAGACTCAGGATATGCAAGCGTAAATACATTATCATGCATCCCGGGCCCATTAACCGCGGCCTGGAACTGGACAGCGATGTGGCAGACAGCGATAATTCTGTAATTCTAAATCAAGTTTCCAACGGTGTAGCCATTAGAATGGCCTGTCTGTATCTACTGGGAGGAGGCCAGCAGGATGAGTAAAAGATACTGTTTGATAAAAAAAGGCAGAATAGTCGATCCTGTAAGCAGGATAAATAAAATCGCCGATGTTCTTATAAAAGACGGGATTATAGATTCCATTGCAGGAAATATTGATTTCAAAGACAGCTCCTGTGACATTGTGGATGCAGACGGCTGCTGGGTTGTTCCGGGTCTCTTTGATATGCATGTGCATCTGCGCGAGCCCGGAAACGAAGACAAGGAGACTATTGCCACGGGTACTGCTGCAGCTTTAAACGGAGGTTTTACAGGTATCGCATGCATGCCGAATACGGATCCGGTCATTGATAACCAGGAAGTGGTTAATTTTATCCGGGACAGGGCTTCAGTTTTTCCCTGCAGCGTATACGTCATAGGCAGTGTAACACACGGTATGCAGGGTGCGACACTCTCGGAGATAGGCAAAATGAAGCGTGCCGGGGCAGTGGCATTGTCCGAGGACGGCAAAAGCGTTGCTTCAAGCCAGGTCATGCTCAACGCGCTCCGCTATGCCTCCATGGAAAAACTGCCCGTAATCTGCCATTGCGAGGATCCCACATTTGATCACGGGTCCATGCACGAGGGACGCGTCTCCTCCAGGCTTGGAATAAGAGGCATACCCTCCGTAACCGAGGAAATCTTTATATACCGCGACCTGCTCCTGGCGGAATACGCGGACGCGCCTGTTCATATCGCCCACGTAAGCACCCGCAGGGGAGTGGAATTAATACGCCAGGCCAAGAAACGGGGCATCAGGGTCACATGTGAAACCGCGCCGCACTACCTCTGGTTTACCGAGGATGATGTCGGCAGATATGATACTGATTTTAAAATGAATCCGCCGCTAAGGACCAAAAGCGATCAGAGAGCCTTAATTCAGGGTCTTAAAGACGGGACAATAGATGTCATAGCCACGGATCACGCGCCGCACACCATTGATGACAAGGACGTGCCCTTTGACCAGGGCATGAACGGGGTTGTGGGGCTGGAGACTTCCGCAGGCGCGGTAATTACAAAACTTATTGGAGAAAAGACTATAGGACCAAAGCGGCTTGTGGAATTGATGAGCGTAAATCCAAGAAAGATACTCAACATTGAATATCCCGTGATTGCCGGGGGCAGGCCCGCTGAGTTTACCCTGATTAATCCGAAAATGACATGGAAGGTGGAAATCCGCAATTTTCAGTCCAAGGGGAAAAATTCTCCGTTTAAAAACATGGAACTGACAGGCAAAGTAGTCGGCGTTTTTTGTAAAAAAAGCTTTTTTAAAAATCAACAGTAATATTTTTAATTATTTTGCAAAGTGATACTTTGGGAAAACTTTATCTGGTTTTTATATTTTATTTGTAATTATTCAGGTCTCTGAATAATTCAAAAGAGACTTGCCGCGGCATGTACTTTCTGGAATTAACAATACCTGAACGGTTATTTTTATATGATGCGTTACCCATTGCCGGCAAAATAGCAGGTTTGTTTCAGGGAAAAACAATATGAGTGACCAGCTCACAGTTGAAATAATCAGAGGAAACTTCGAGCCGGAGATAGAAAAGGCTTCACAGCAGAAGTTCGCAGACTGCTATCAGTGCGGCAAGTGTTCTGCGGGTTGCCCCATGGTCGGTTATATGGATATTATGCCCAGTCAGATAATGAGAATGGTACAGGTTGGGCAGCGGGAAAAAGCCCTCGGCTGCAGAACAATCTGGCTTTGCGCCTCCTGTGAGACCTGTACAACACGCTGTCCCAAAGATATTGATATTGCAAGAGTAATGGATACTCTCAGGGAGATATCCCTTAAATCAGGCCGGGTTCACCCGGATGCCGGGGACATCACAGTGTTTCACAGGGTATTCCTTAAGATGATAGAGCTTACGGGCAGGCTTTTTGAAGCAGGAGTGGTTGGAGCCTATAAATTCCTGAGACCCGGACATGTATTTGATGATATGGCTGCGGGAATAAAAATGGGAGTTCAGGGAAAATTAAGCCCCTTGCCTCACTCCATAAAAAATAAAAAGGAAATTAAACGTATTTTTAAAATATGTATGGAACGTAAGGATTAGATAATGGACAGGAAATTCACGGGCATTATGGGGTGCATTTTAATGGCCGCATTGCATAATGCCCATGCTAAAACAAATCATGCCTGCTTTTCCTGTCCCGCATCCAAGGAATAACCAATATGCAAATCGGATATTACCCGGGCTGCTCCTTAACGGGAACAGCAAGAGAGTTCGACAAATCCATGAGAATGATAGCTCCTGTGCTGGATATTGAACTCAAAGAGGTTGCTGACTGGAACTGCTGCGGCGCCACTTCGGCTCATGCCACAAACCGTATGCTTTCTCTGGCTCTGCCGGCGCGCGTATTGGCAATTGCCGAACGAGACGGCCTGGACAGGGTTCTGGCTCCATGCGCCGAATGCTACAGCAGGCTGCGTTTCGCCCAGGTTGAGTGCCGTGAAGATGAAAAGCTCAGACGGCAAATTTCCCAAATAATCGATATGGATTTTAAAGCCGATGCCAAGGCAGTGAGTATGATAGAGCTTCTTTCCGAAATCGGCATTGAAAAAATCAAATCTTCCGTGAAAATTGAGCTTAAAGGATTAAAGGTTGCATCATATTACGGCTGTCTTTTGGTGCGTCCTCCAAAAGTGGTCAAGTTTGATGATTGCGAGGAGCCCGTGACCATGGATAATGCTGTTAAAGCAATGGGTGCGGATATTATTGACTGGGCATTTAAAACCGAATGCTGCGGCGCGAGTTTTTCAATAAGCAAAACAGACGTTGTTCTGGATCTTACCGGTAAAATATTAAGAAACGCCAGGATGCAGGGAGCTGATATTGTTGCTGTTGCCTGTCCCATGTGCCATTCCAATCTGGATATGCGGCAGGTGGATATAATGAGAAAAACCGGAGAAAATTTGAACATTCCCATACTTTATATTACTCAATTGATAGGGCTTGCGCTTGGAATGGACGCAAAAGAATTGGGACTTAAGGATCATTTTATTAATGCGATGAATGTAATGGAAAAAATTACCGCGAGCGAGGCTGTGGAAAATGGCTAGAATAGGCGTATTTTGTGTGCCATTGCGGCGAGAATATCGCGCGTACCGTGGATGTCAGTTACGTTGCCAGGGAGGCGGGCAAGCTTAACGGCGTGGCCTATTCAACGGATTATAAATACATGTGCTCGGATCCCGGGCAGAATCTTGTGCGCGAGGCCATACGTGATCATAAGCTCACTGGTGTAGTGGTTGCGGCCTGTTCGCCCCGTATGCATGAGCCCACATTCCGCAAGGCATGCGCAGCCGAAGGGCTCAATCCCTTCCTCTGTGAGATGGCCAATATAAGGGAACACTGTTCCTGGGTGCATCCTGATAAAGAAGAGGGAACCGTCAAGGCCATGGATACGGTGAGGATACTGGTTGAGAAGGTTAAGCGCAACACTGCCCTTAAGCCCATCATGGTTCCTGTGACAAAGCGTGCCTTGGTAATAGGCGGCGGCATTGCCGGTATTCAGGCTGCGCTTGATATTGCCAATACCGGCCATGAGGTGGTGCTTGTGGAAAAATCCCCTTCCATAGGCGGGCATATGGCCCAGCTGTCGGAAACCTTTCCCACGCTTGACTGCTCTCAATGCATTCTGACTCCGCGGATGGTGGAAGCTTACCAGCACCCGCGCATTAAATTGTATGTCTATGCCGAGGTTGCCGAGGTTGAAGGCTTTATCGGCAACTTTAAGGTCAATATCCTGCAGCACGCAAAGTCCGTGGATGACAAGCTGTGCACGGGCTGCGGCGCCTGTATTCAGGTATGCCCTGTAAAAAAGATCCCCAGCGAATTTGATACGGGCCTGGGAAACAGGAGAGCAATATATTCTCCCTTTCCGCAGGCTGTTCCCAACAGGCCGGTGATTGATCGTAAAACCTGTACCAGGTTCAAATCGTGCGCGAAAAAAAATACGGATCCGGTCACATCCAAGGTTTGCGGGAAGTGTTATGATGAATGTCCCATAGAGCCCGGCAAGGCCATAAATTTCGGACAGAAGGATGAGTTCATTACGGAGGACATAGGCGCCATTGTCATAGCCACGGGATATGATATTATGGGACCAAGGGATTTCCCGGAATACGGATATGATAAATACAGGGATGTTATAACAGGCCTTCAGTTTGAGCGCCTGGCAAGCGCGAGCGGTCCCACCGGAGGAGAGATAAAGCGGCCCTCGGACGGAAAAGTGCCGCAGAATATTGTCTTTATACAATGTGCGGGTTCACGGGACAATGCCAAAGGTGTAAAATACTGTTCAAAGATATGCTGCATGTATACTGCCAAACATACCATGCTTTACAAACATAAGGTGCATGAGGGCCAGGCTTATGTCTTTTACATGGATATCCGCGCGGGCGGCAAAAACTATGATGAATTTACCAGGCGCGCCATTGAGCAGGACGGCGCCATGTATTTCCGAGGGCGCGTATCCAGAGTATATCAGGAAGGTGAAAATCTGATAGTTAAAGGCGTGGACACATTGGCCGGATCTCCGGTGGAGATTAAGGCTGACATGGTTGTCCTCGCTACCGCCATGAAGGCCCAGCCGAAGATTGATGAACTGGCGCAAAAACTGGGCGTATCCTACGATCAGTATAAATTCTTAAGCGAACTCCATCCCAAGCTGCGCCCGGTTGAGACAGCTTCCGCGGGCGTCTATCTTGCAGGTGCGTGCCAGGCTCCAAAGGACATCCCGGACGCGGTTTCCCAGGCAGGGGCGGCTTCTATAAAAGTTGCGGCGCTTTTCTCCAATGACCTGTATGAGCGTGAGCCCGTGGTTGCCCGGGTTGATGAAAATACCTGCGTGGCCTGCTTTTACTGTCTTAACGCCTGTCCATACGGCGCCATAGAGAAAAAGGAAATTCTGGACAGGAAGGGCAATCTTGTAAAAGTTGTCGCACATGTTAATGAGGCCGTGTGTCAGGGATGCGGCGTCTGTACTGCCGTGTGCAGGTCAAACAGCGTAGACCTCGACGGTTTCAGTGACCGGCAGATGGCCGCGGCAATTGATGCGATATGGGAAGATGAGGATGTTAGTTTTCCAAAAAAAATATTCGAGAAATAGATTATCCGGAGCATGCACTTAGCTCCGCCAAGGACCACATATTGCAGCGGGATAGATAAAAATATCCCAATAAACTGCAGCAGGTGGAGTCAACTGCATACCCCAAAATAGATTAAACCAGTAATAATGAAAAAATGTCATGTATATAACTAAAACTATTTTTTTAATTTTTGGATTACTCATATTTTTATCCCAAATCAATGCCGAAGTTTACATGTCCGTCTCCGGCAAAGCCATTGATGCCGAAACAAAAATGCCGGTTAAAGATGTTGCTGTTTCCTTATATGGCAGCGACTTGCCTGTAGCTCCTTTCAGTAATCTGCCGCTGCGGGGCGTTGATACAACCGACGAAAACGGGTTGTTTTATTTTGATAAAATTGAAGAAGGAAAAGCAAATGTAAGATGGGAACCACCAGGCCCGCCTTGTTGTGTGCATGATACTTCTGCAGTTTCATTTTATGTTTCCAAAGGGAAAAATATAACAAATTTAACGATACTGGTTTCAAAAGGTGTGAAATTAAGCGGCGTTGTTTATTACGGCAATTCTTCGGATCCGTTTCCGGGCGTTAATGTTAATATGATGAAAGTAGATTTCACACATCTTGACAGAGATGTTTATACTGACGAAAATGGCTATTTTGAGTTCGGTAATATTTGCCCTGGTACAAAAATGCGTATAGTTCTAAGAAAATATATTTCTGGAGAAGAAAAATATGCAACCATATCAAATGATACTGCAATTAATTTTAATTTTAATGTGGATATCACAACTGGCATAAATATGACAGTTTTGGATAGTTTAAATAAGCCGGTTGAGTGGGAAATGTTACAAATTTTGTCAGAAAAAGAACATATTTTTGGGATATTTAAAGGCCTCTGTAAAATTAGAGGTATAAAAGCTGGAAAATATTGTTTTAAAATATCGAATAGAGAGAAAGAAGAAAAATTAAGCTATGATCCCCATAGGCCATGGCCATTTAGCGATACTTTGATCATTTATGATAAAG
>JBDRBZ010000212.1:0-3379 GCA_043822175.1 Candidatus Omnitrophota bacterium | reverse complement strand
GAGGCTTAAAGGGATTACGGCCGCCCTTCCGGATACCATGTCGTATACGGAAGCGGATACGCTCTCGCCCTCTCAAAGGTATAAGCCTGATAATCCGTATGATCAAAATATAGAGCGGAGACAGCATACGCCTCAAGGGCTGAAAACCATCGCCGGGCGGCACGGGTTTGCGCATGAGGCATTTTACGGGGTACACCCGCATATCATAGCGCCGCCCCTTAACAAGCTGCTTCCGCCGAAATTATATAACACGATCTCCAAATCACTGGAAGCGCTCGAGCATCTGCCGGTTAGCCTGACATGGAGTTCGCAGTTTATAGGTGTGTTTAGGAAGAAATGACAGACATGAATAGCGGGAGTATGAATAACGACGGTGTCCTGGTAATCGACACGCTCTCAGTATGGAGTCTGGCGGCGGCGGTGAGGCGGTTTAGCTCTGTCCGCGCCGTGCGGTATCTTCATATCGGCAGCGGGCCGTTTACGGCCGTGTTAATATCTGCGCTGGCGTTATCAGGCTGGAGGTTTGAGCCTGTAAGGCTTACTCTGTGCGCGGAAAGCGGCAATTACCCTTTCAAGGATCTCCAGCGCGCGCTTTTTGGCACTACAGGACATGTAAGGGAAAACATATTCCGGCATTATATGAACAGCCTTACCAATGTTTCTTCTTATGAAAGAGAAAGGCTTGCCATGTGTCTTACCAAATATGCCGGGGCAGCCATGTACCATACGATGCAGTTACTTGTACTTCTGAGGAAAAAAACTATATTTGACGGCAGGGTAATATCCGTGCTGATAAGAGGGGCTGTGTTTAACGACGTCATAGCGGACGCGTATAAAAAAGCAGGGTTTCAGGCGTGTTTTTATGCCGCGCCGGCCGGGCTAAAATTTAAGCCCAGAGAAGGGTTTTATAGGGATTCCCTGGTCTTGGGGCTCAGGAAGTTGGGATATCGACGGACAGCGCGCACGTTGTTGCTCGTTATCTTTTCCTTTTATTGCAAATTGAGGGCGCTTTTTACGGCGCGTGCCGGCAAGTATGATATATGCGCGTTTTTAGCCGGATCGAACGCCAATGACATGGTGAATAACGCGCCCTGGATGACTGAGGGAAAAGACCGTCTGCATACAGGCGTCCTGGGGCTTTACCAGCGGTCATTGCCTGAAGAGGCGTGCGCTTTTTACGGGAAGCGCTGCGCCGCGATTATGGAATACGGATTTAATCCGTTTTCCGGAAACAGGGACATTGAGCTTGTCGGTGTTTGGAGCCGTTTTGTGAACGAGTTCGTCAAGAATATCCGGTTGTACAGGCCGTTATTCGGTGTTACAGGCCTGCGCCGTTGGATGACAGGGTGTCTCATAGATGTCATGACGTATTTGAGTTTTTTTGAACCGCTTTTTCGGCTGACAGGCGCTAAAGTTATATGGACTTCTGACCTTGACGATTCTCAGACCCAGATGGCGGCCATGGCCATAAACAGGCTCGGGGGCGTAAGCACCGGCAGCACTCTTTCTCACGGCCTTATGCCTGAATGGGACCTCCAGCTCAACAAAAACGATGTTTACTTTGCCTGGGGCCAAAGGTTCACGCGCATACGCCTTAAAAGTTTTGACCAGTGCGATTCCCTTGTGATAGTGGGATATCCCATGGATAAAGTATTTTCAGGAGAATTCGAAAAGGGCGGGCAGTACAGGTCCATGATACGCGAGAAATACAAAGCGGATAGAGTGCTCACATTTTATGATACGGGTTCAGGGCCCGAGCACATGGTCTCGACTGACCAGGCCCTTGCCATGTACAGGGCCATTTTCAAATGGCTTGACAGCGGCAGCTCCAATTTCGCGGTGATAAAATCCAAAGGCATGAGGGCCATGAACAGATATCCTTTCGTTAAGGACGAGATAGAGAGTTTTGTGCAAAAAGGGAAGATGGATATTGTGCTTGAGCACAGTGTCTTTCATCCGGGCCTGGCGGCGGATCTGGTATTGAGCGCTTCACCGACGCCCGCTTCGATCATCGCAGTGCTGGGGCATCCCATTATATTTTTCAATACGCAGGATGTTGAGAAGGACTATTCCATAGAGCTGCCGAATGTACGTGTTATAAAAAATACGGATGAACTATCAGCGGCCATCGAGGGGGAGTTTGAGCGTTGAGCGTCCTATAAGGGCCGCGCCGGCGGACATCAGCCGGTTAACGGGTCTGACCGCGACCCGTTTGTCGACGGTAAAGCGGCGGAAAGAATGAGGGCCTATATTTGCAATCTTCTGGATTCTCTCGCGGCGGCGCCGGCTCCTGAAAAGGCGATAGAGTATGCCAATAGATGCCACGAAAAGGCATGGGGCGCCGGTACTGTGGCGCGCGGCCCGCTGCCAGCGGGTCCCGGGGAGAGGAACATATGAAGGTATTATGCCTCCTGACATACGGCCGCGGAGGCTCAAAACTTTTTCACAGCCTGCTTGACTGGCATCCTGACATCATGTGTTTCCCCAGGACGTTGCAGTTTAACGGATTCTGGAAGGGGATAGAGGCCGGGAAATCAGATCCGGAATTTGTGGTGGATGCCTTTATTAAGCGGGAACCGAGGTTTTTTTCGGGCAAGGCCTGGCGCAGGGCCGACAACAAATATGATAAGGCCGATGAGCTTGGGCCCGGCAGGGACGAGACATTCTCGGTGGATACGGAAAAGTTTAAGAATATGGCGATACGCGAGATAGGAACCGGTGAAGTGACCAGGGCGCATCTTTTCATGGCTCTGCATAGGGCATATCACGAGGCATGCGGCAGGGCTATCCCACGGGACCCGCTTATTCTGTACCATATTCACGCCATAGAATTTGCGGATGACCTGAAGGCGTGTCTCAACGATTTTCCGGGCTCAACTTATACGCTTGTCATTACCAGGCACCCGGTCGACAGCTTAAAGTCGGTCGTAAATGTGATGCGGATGAGAAATATTCTTTCAACGGGACAGCTGCTTTTTCAGCACAAGCGTATATTAAGGTATATGTCGCATCTCGGGAGTCTGCCCGCTGACAGGACGAGGTGCCTGACATACGAAGCGCTCCTCATGCACCACAAAGCCGTGATGCTCACTTTTTGTGACTGGATAGGGATAGGATGGGACGACAGCCTGACGCGCACGACCATGCACGGAAAGACCTGGTGGGGAAACGGCAAAGTCCCGAGGGCCGACATAGGCCCGGGTTTTACCGTGTATGAGCCGAAGGGATTTTTCGAGAATAAGGACTGGCTTATGTTCCGGGGGCTGATAGGGAGGCGCATGTCGCTTATGGGATATCTGACGAAGCGTGAGGAGGAGCAGAGGACAGGAAAAGTAGTGCTTTTAGGGCTTATTGTTCTGCCGACCGCGTCTGAGTGGTC
>JBDRBZ010000211.1:0-4805 GCA_043822175.1 Candidatus Omnitrophota bacterium | reverse complement strand
CCCTCTGAGGAGGAAATCGGCAAACGGCGAGAGCACCCCTACGGCGAGCATCTGCAGGAACGACGGAAGCGGCACCGGCTTGGAGGAAAGGTGCCACATGAGCCCCATGTAGAGAATGAGCGGAAGCCAGTACTTAAATATATTTTTATGATAGTCAAGCATTCAAGAATAATTCCCGGACAGACAGGGCCGCGGCGCCGATGGAAACAGCGTTGTCCTCCAGGAAACTGGGAAGGATTTTGACAGCGTTAAACGATTCCTCATACGCGTACATCCTTGTAAATACGGTAAGGGGATCCATGAAGACGCTGCCCGCCTTTTCCATGCCGCCTCCGATAATCACGAATTGCGGGTTGAATATATTTATAAGGTACGCGACCTTGATGCCCAGCCAGTGGGCCGCGTCGGTCAGGATTTCCCTGGCCGGGCCCTCGCTTTTGTGCGCGGCGGCGAAGATCTGCTCTTTGGTTATCATGTCAGGATTGCCTCCGGCGGTCTTCAGCACGCCGGGCGCCTTCCCCTCGCGCGCCAGGCCCCGCACGGCGTTCACCACCCCGAGGTCAAGCCCCCTGGCGCCGTAAGCGCCGAGCTCCTGGGGATTGGCCTTCTCATACTTTTCCTGCCCGAAGCGCAGCTGTATCTCACCGGCGCCGCCCGATACGCCGCAGTAAATGTCGCCGTTCATGATGATGCCGCACCCGAGGTCAGAATACAGGTACAGCATGTCCAGGATATCGGACCGCGGGCTCAGACTCAGCTCGCCGAAAGCCGCGCACGTGGCGTCGTTGGCGACAAACGTCGTTATGTTAAATTTATCCTCTATCGAGCGCGCGAGATTGAACAGGTTCGTCGTGGTGCGGCCCCTCGCGTAATCAGTGTCATGGATCGTGCCGGACTGTATGTCGACGATGCCCGATGTCCCTATGCCTATGAGCTTGACGGCCTTGGCAGGAAGGCCCGAACCGCTTATTACCCTGTTTATGGTATCGAGCGTACCTGATATCACGTCGTCCATGTCGCCTTCAGGCCGCGGCCCCACCTCTTTTGCCCTGGTTTTCAGGCTGAGATCGGTTATGACGGCGATAATGCTGTTTGCCCCTATGTCAACGCCCATGGCGTAAGCGCCCTCGAGATTGAGCCTGACCAGTTCGGGCCTGCGGCCGCCGGTAGACGTGTCATAACCGTATTCCATGACCAGGTTGTTCTTAATGTAGTTGGTAATGTAGTTTGATACGGATACTATGTTAATGCCGGTTTCGCGTGAAATATCTGTCCGTGAGATAGTGTCTCTTTTCCTTATGCAGTCAAGTATGGCGAGATTCTTCCTTTTTCTCTCGGGGATATCTTTGTAGGTAAAGGTAAATTCCTTGCTCAGCATAACTATGCCCCTATATTTATTCTTTGTAAAAGTTTATCAGATGTGATAATTAAAGTCAACGTGAAAACCGATTCCTTAAGTCTGTCAGTAAACGAAAAGGCGCTCTGCCTATTTCCGTATGAGGGCCGCGAGGGTTTTCTCCATAAGCTTGCCGGTATTTACGACTTCTTCGAGACGTTTATTGAGTTCATCGGCATTCTTTATAAGTTTATCCAGAGTTCCGACATAGGCCGCACGGTCATTGCCGAGCACCCCGTCTTTGATGAGGGAGGCCGAATCACGTATGACCGTAACCCTGTTCCTGAACTCATATATAATAAAAGAGAAAAAACTGTTCATCAGGTCTTCGGATATGATACTTGATATTATTCCCTCGTTTTCGCCGTTCGACATCTTCTTATGCTCCTTCTTTTGTCATTTGAGGAGAATCCGGATCATGTCCACCTTTCCCTCACGCAGGGCGCTGGAAATCGGCTCTCCCATATAAGACTCCTTTACCGTAATCTTCCTGCCCGTCCTGTAGGTCACGGTAAACCTTGCCGGTTTGACCATATGCCTTCCAAAAGTATTCGCGCGTTTGGAATTCTCATATACAATCAGCGTATTCTCGAATACGTTAAAGGCGTAGGAATGGGCCGGGACGGCCACTTTTTTCATGCCGTCCTTAAACCGAAACAAGACAGTTCCCGCCTTACCGGCAAAAAGCCTTTTATCCAGCACGGGCCGCGGGGCAAAAATGAGTTCATTGCCCATCACGATAAAAGGTTTTTCCCCCAGGTTCATTAACCTCAGAATATGCAGGAATTCGGCCGTGGCCCCGCTTAAACGGGCGACAAAACCCGCCCCGTGCAGGTCCTTATTCAGGAAGGCGCTGCTCACTATGAATGATGAATTTTCGAGCACGCTCCTGCCGTACCTGGCAGGATCCTGGAAAGGTATTAAAACTTTCCGGAACTCGTCATAGAATTCCGCGTAAAGCCCCTTCTTCAGGATTTCGAGGAGGTACTTGTACTCCATGTGGAGCCATATGCTTTCATTTTCGAGCCACCCTGGGGTAAATACACGTATGCGGCCGATCTCGAGTGACTCTCTGGCGAGAGAGGTGTTAAGCTTGTACATTTTAAGCTTCCTGTCGTAAAGCCCGCTCTTTTTTATATCTTTGTAGAATTTTCTGGCGCGGCCCGTATTATCCTCGGTCTTCATGAGACGGACAGGCCCCTCAAGAAACTCGGGCATCGGCCGCGACGTGAACCGGCTCACGTCATTACCGTTCTGCCGGTGCGCCTCGTTTATATAATAGGTATGCGGGATATCGCGGCGGCTTCTTATTTTCTTTATCCCGTTATTGAGCGTCCCTGCGCAGAGGTCCAAAAACCGCGTTATGTCCTCCTTGTCCAGGCCGGCCTCACGGCCGTCTATGCCGAAACGCACCTCTTCCCTGTATTTTTCTTTCAGCGCGTTAGCCCTGTCCCAGTATTTACGCGGGGCGTCCCCGTTTGCCTTCATGTTATCCCTGAGCGCGCCGGTAATGTTTACGAAAAACCTGCTTACCTCAACGGGCACCCGCACCGTCACCTTTTCCGCCCGCGCCGCGGCCGCCCTCAGAAAAACCGTGACGCGCAGCAATTCCGCGAGCTCGGGCACGGAAGACCCCATGATGCCCGGCAGGCCGTTCAGCGAATCGCACCATCCGGGCTTATCCGCCTCCATCTCTATGCCCAGCCCGAAGGGGTCGATGGTAGCCATCTTGTTGAGGATAATCGTAATGAGCTTGGCGGCAAGGGTGCATTTATAGACAGCCCCTTTCCCTCTTCCCCTTCGCACCCAGTACCTGTCCATGGTCCTGGCGTTGATAAGCGCCTGCTTTTCTTTATCAAAAAATACCGAGTCATACTGCCTGAGGAGGCCTTTGCCGTTTTTCACATACCGCCGGCTTCTCGGCTTGACCCTGTGGGGATTGTCGTAGAACATGTACTCCGCCTCATGGAAGAGCAGCCTCTGCAGGTTTTCTGGATAGAGGGCCAGGTAACTGTCGATAAGGTCCTGGTTGTAAGTCCAGTGGTCTATCCAGTACCCTTCCCCGGGCACGGCGTCAATATGCGAATCCGCGTCCCTTAAGATTTCCTCAAAAACTTTCCTCCTCGCCCCTTTTACTTTTTTCCGGGCCATCAGCTTTATCAGCGCGCCGGGCGTGAACTCACCGGCGAGAAACCGGTCGGCTTCGTCGCGGTCAGAGCCGCGGAAATACTCCCTTACCACGCGGGCGCGTTCCCTCGCGTCCCTGTAAAAAAATACGTCCCCCCTTATCACAAGCGGGTTATACCCGTCCAGCTGTATCAGGTTATAGAAATCCCTGATATCCTTATTGCCGATCTCGGGCCTTATCCATATGGAACCGCGCCTGTTCTGGTTCGTGTCCCTGAAATTGCCGTTTCCCTGGGAATAAAATTCGGGCTTAAGCACAAAATTATTGTAATCCCTCTCGAGGTCGCCGTGCTTCCGGTTAAACACATAAAGGACCTTCGAATCATTGCCTATTCTGATCGGATACCCGCCCCTTAATATGTTGTCCAGATTGGTCTGGGCCGTATAGGCGTTTAAGGCGTCACTGCCCGAAAACACCGATACGGACGACGAAATATTTTCGATTTCCTCCCTGTTAAGGCGCCTCTTCTCGTCGAAAAACCGCCTGCCGACTTTCCTGTTTATGCCCTTCAGCCCGGCGAATGATTCCGCGTACCCGACGACGCTCATTATCGAGCGCGAAGAGCCGGCCGGCAGGTCTAACACGGCGTGAGAGAACGCCGACGGCGTCGTGTTTTTCCCGCTCTGTACCGGCGGCATCCTGAAATTCCCGTTCTGGAACAACCCAGGCCGGGTTAGGTCGTCGAAATCCCCGAAAACAAGGGACGGGTCGACGATGATGCCAGGCCTTTTGCCGTCATCGGTAACGCTTAAGTAAAAATTACCGCTCGTTATGTATTCGACCTGTGACACGTCAGAGGCGTCGACCTTAAGCCGGTAAAAAGGTGTCCTTTCCTCTATGCCGTCTATTTCCATCCACGCCTCTATGGTCCTTGACATGTGCTTCATGAAATACTGGTTCATGCCGTATGGCGAAAGCTTCGGCATGCCGTCTATTACCTCTATAGCCCGTCCGCGCGGCGACATGTTCCGTATGGTAAGGATCCTCGCCAGGCCCGGGAAATCCTCGTTCGCGACCGTGAAATACACCACTTCTGTCTTAAGCGCGTGTTTCTTGGATACCTCCTCGATCCTGAGCTCATGCGGTGATATGGCAAGCGTCTGTTCCGCTTCCCGGCGCCCCGGGCCGCATGATAAACGGAAAGGCTCATACACTCCCCCGGAGCCGCCCGGGGCCGATGTCTTTATAAAAGTCCTGAACCCCTCGAGCGCGGTCCGCCTG
>JBDRBZ010000210.1:0-10034 GCA_043822175.1 Candidatus Omnitrophota bacterium | reverse complement strand
ATCGAACAGGCGGCCGGGCGGCTGACCGATCTTTTCGCGTCAGGCAGCATTTCCCGTGAAACGTTGGAGGGCATAGAGGCGGATGTCCAGGACGTTTCCTGCACAGTACAGCGTCTTTCGGAAATTCGCGAAGAAAGACGCAGAAAAGAGGCGCAGGTCCGGGGGAACGGGGAAGCATCCGCCGACGCGCTGTCCGGCAACAGAAATCCTTTCTCTATTGGGCTATGGGAACAAATATATGTGTGGTGTTGCCGCCTGGCAGGCAGGCAGGAGCGGTCATTTCAGTCTGTCGTGCTGCCGTATAATATCGTCTTTTGCGTCGGTGTAGCCGAAGGCATGATAATCAGGCAAGCTGTACAGGAAATCTTAATGCCGTTGATCATCGGCAGCGTCATCGGCCTGTTCCCGTTCGTGCAGGTGGCGCCCCATTTCTATTCCCTGCCCTATGCGGTGCTGTTCGCGACAGTTTTCCACCGGGGCTTTTTTATCGGCAAAAGCACCGTTCCCAGGGGCTTTGACAGGGCCGAGTTATTCAGGATAGATTTTTTTGTGCCGTTACTCATATCGGGAACCATGGCTTATACCATACCCGTGATGAGAGAATTAACGGGCTTATGCGCGGCCTTTTCGGTGTTAGCCATAGTTTTTTTTGATAGTGACGTCGGGGTGCTGCGCAAAAAGAAAAACAACCAAACGGACAGGCAGAAATCAAGGTCAATCAGGTTTTACGTATTTTTGTCTTCATTCAGCTTTTACTACGCCGCTGTTCTTGTTACGGGATCATTGGGCTTGCCCCATGAGGTGGTCTATCCCATATGCGGTATTTTGCACGGCCTGCACAACATATATGGCAGAATGTATGACCAGCCGATATACATGATGAACGTGTCTCGCGCCGAATCAAGCGAAACCGTATCAGCCGGCCCGCCTGCTGTTGCGCGCGCGCCGGCTGCCGGGCACACACCCGGCAAACCCGGGGAGCGCGCGTTTCCGGACGACGGTACGCCGGTCAAGGTAGCCCTCGCGCATGCCTTTGCCCAAAGTTTAAATGCGCTCTCCGAAGAACAGGCTTCGCTCACGCCTGCCCGAGGAGCATCAGCCCGCAAGACAATAGTGCTCTACGCGGATGACATCATAAATAACGCCGCTCTGTACGATCTCGGCGACTCCCTGGATGTCCTTACGTCACAGAACGGCATACTCGAGAACGGCCGGATCATTCTTTATAGCACGGGGGAGAGCCCGGCCGGGGATATTGAATTACTGCGGAAACACTTAGGACAGAGATCGAACGGCGCTGAAGTTATCATTATAGACTCGAACGAATGTTTCGGTTACGCTGCCGTAGAAGGGGGCTGCGTCAAGGAATTATGCGGGCTTGTTGAAATTCTTAAAACAGGCAAGAAAAAGAGTGTTAGAGAGAAGGTCGGAGGCAAGCTGAGCGAAGAGGATATTATCGGCATAATAAGAGGTAATGGTGTGCCGCAGGCCGGGCTGCGCGCCGAATACCGCCATCGTGTGCCGGTGATAATACTGAACGGCCGCGAGAACGGCGTGCGCGGAATATTCTCTTTCGCGGCAGCCGTCGCCCTCGCCATCGCCATGAGAAGACGCGACGATACGGAGATATGGGTAGACATACTGGACTGCGTAGAATACAGCGGACACCTGTACGAACGATACGAGCGTGAAAGGAGGGAGCTGCTTACTAAGCTCTAGTCGCCATTCCTGCCCCGCGGGTTGACATTCAGCTTTTTTTGGGTATACTACAGTCATGGGCCTGATCAAGCTCTTATATTCTAATCCTGCCGCATTTTTTATTATGGCCGGCGCGCTGTTAGGCTCAGTGATTGCGCATGAGATAGCTCACGGCTGGACCGCGTTTTTTTTCGGCGACGATACGGCGCGGCGGTCAGGCAGGCTGTCTCTTAACCCTCTGTCGCACCTGGACCTTATGGGCACAATAGCCCTTTTTATCGTAGGATTCGGATGGGCCAAGCCTGTTCCCGTAAACTTCGGCCGTCTGAAACCGGCCAGGGCCGGCCTGATATGCGTGTCTCTGGCAGGGTGCGTGACGAATATCGCAATAGCCGCCGTTTGCCTTATAATAATGCAGAATCCGGCAGTCAAGGGAAACTCTATGGCCGCGACAGTCCTGTACATAGTCGCGCGCATAAACATCATACTCGGGGCGTTCAATCTCATACCCCTGCCGCCGTTGGACGGGTCAAAGATATTGATGGGGTTCCTGCCCAAAACAGCGCAGGCAGGATTCGCGAAAGTCGAATCGTTAGGCTTTATTGTGCTCGTGCTGCTTCTGTTCACGGGTTTTCTTAACCCGGTTATCGATATAGCGCAGAAAATAGTGCTCCTTATAATTAATCCGGTCGTTAAACTGTTCGGTTAAATTAAACACAGGAGGGGATATGGCAAAAATCGATCTAAAGGCGCTCGCGCTGTCGCTGGGTATTTTCTGGGGCGGTTCGATGATTTTTTTCGCGATCACCGCGGCCGCGATGGGCTTCTGCGCTGATATTGTTGACTTTATGAGCACAAAGTATATTGGTTATGCCCCTACGGTTCCGGGCGCCATAATCGGCGGCATATTCGGCTTTATTGACGCCGGCATATGCGGCCTGATAATAGGTTGGCTGTACAACAAATTCTCAAAATAACATGTTTCTGTTAGGTTAAAAAAATCAGGCTTCGCGGGCTTGCCATAAGAATACTGAATAAGGTAGAATTGAATAAACCGGCAGGTGAGAAATGGGTAAACATATAATACCATTAGACCGAGCATCAGGATTTACTTTAACCGGTATTCTTCTGGCAAGCCTTATGCTGTGTCCGTTCGCAGTCGCCGCAGACGCGCAGGCCGCGAAAGAATCAACCCTTGAGATCCTGGACAAAACCACTGCCATACGCATGTTCGCGAAAAAACACAGAACAGAGAAATTGCCTACAGGCTCTGTGGCGCAGGAATACGGCATTAGCCGATGGACAACTAAGGCATGGGTGCCTGAAATCCGGCAGGCCGCGCTATTGCAGTCAGGAGGAGTGCCTGACCGCATGATACCGCCCGCGCGTCCGGGTGGGGCGGCTGCTGAATTCACAAGCGTTCCCCGGGCTCCGACACGTCCTCAGTAATTGCCGCCGTTAACTCATTATTACGATAAAATTACATTTATGTGACAATTACCAGATGATTTTCATGTATAGTTAGACTATTATGCATGAGAATAAATGTGAATTCTTCGGCCATGCGGGCATAAAGGTAATCTCGCTTATTCTCTCGGCTTTGATGCTTTGGCAGAATGTTGTCTGGTCAGACCCGGATATCGCAAACCCCCGGGCATCAGAGCCCACTACCCGAAATTCCGCGCTCCAAGTCTACACAGGGCTGCGACAGCCCGAAACACTTGTCACCTGGAATCTTGAATGCATCCTCAGATCCTCGAGCATAGAAAAACTTAACATACCCGTGCTGATCAACCCGTTCACTGGTGATCGCGCGTCCACGGACGATGATATCACGCTCTTTTGCGATTTCAGCGGCACGGGAAAACGCGCTATTGGGGAGGCCTGGGAGGTTGACTGCGTACTTGCCCGTAAATCCGACGGAAAGAGGTGGTACTATAGGGCGCACATAGCCGATCCCGGGAACATCACGGCCAGGGCGGCGGAGCGGCACGAAAAGAATTTTGACGCGGGCGTGCTTGGCGCGCTCGCGTTTGATCTGACGGCTGACGAGATAATCGCGAAAATCGACGGCCAGAGTCTGATGCGAAACGCCGGGATTGTGCAAAGGAGCCTTATAAGGAACACTGACTTCCATGAAAAGCTGAATGATTTCCGCGGCCTTTTAACGCGCAAGGTTTTCAGTGAAGCGGAAATCCGGCTGATTCATGCCCTTGTCATTTCCGAAAACACGGAAGGCGATGACGGGGCGTACGCCCTCGCAGGCGGGGACGCGCCTGATTTGTGCCCGGACGACGCTGACGTATTCCTTCGCATGTGGTTCGAATACCAAGAAGCGGCAAAACAGGGTAACAACCGTATTCGGGCTACGCGACTGCACAGGGCAGTCACAAATCTAAGAAAGGCTCTAATAAGGCTCATAAAGACAGGGAACGCCGGACCCGATACTTTAAGGGCGTATTTTCATGAATCTTCCGTATCTGTGCTTGGTAGATTAGGTGAGTCAGCGGCGGTTTACGCGATCCGGGGATTGAGCGGCACAGTCAACGACATCGAATTGTCCGGTGATGACGCGCGGTTTCTTCAGGCGCTAAATTCCGTAATGCTTGGGCGTGAAGATGAGGGGGTGGAGATACTGTTCGGCAACGGCCCTTTGGACGCGAGATTACCGCAATCTCAGGCTGAAAAATTTACCGGCGCTTTTGAGAAATATGCGAATACGGAAGGCCGCGAAGTCTTCCAGACGGAATATTTCATGGCAATGAACGCCCTCAGGATGGTGGCGCGGCAAAGGAATCTCGAAGAGGGGTTCAATCGGATGGCGCTGTCTTTCGAGGATAGTTTAAAGGGATTTCTTGAGAAGAGAAAGAGCTCGCTCGGTCTGCTTTCGCCAAAGGAGAAAAAACTCGCATATGCCATAGGATGGCTCTTATCGAGAATGAAAGACAATGGCTTAGACCAGGCAGACAAACAGCGCGCTATTACGCTGATCCAATCTGATCGCGCGCCCATTTACATACCGGCAACCATAGCCGGAATATACGCGCTGAACTATGAACGCCACGCCGCAAGCGGCGGGTCACTTTTGTCAGGGACGCCTTATGCAAGGGCCGTTATCGCCTTAACCGCCGAATTATCACGGGATAATCCGCTCCTGGCGGACGAATTTTTCGGGGGAAGCGACCTCTCACCCGTTGAGAGCCTTGTTTCGGGTTTATCGCGGGACAAGAGGATTTTGCTCGGGCAACTGTCGTGGCAGTCAACAGTCGAGCATAATGTCAGGCAAATGCGTTCAAGGAGTTTTTTGAATGCGATGGCAGACCTCGGTCAGGTCGGCGCAGACAGGCAGGGATACGCTAATTTGTCTCTCCTCGTGGATAACCGCGGGAGGATTATCACGGACGGGTTCGGAGGCTCTCGTTCTTCGAGAGGAGCTGATGTCCGGAGCAGGCCGCTAATTGATTCCGGGCGTGTTTTGTACGCGGGCTGCATGGTAAAAGTGAGTGAAAGGGCCAGCGGCGACATTTTTGTGATCGTTCTGCCGGAGGATGTCCCGAATCATGCCAGGTCAGTATTAGAATGCGCGACTGCTATCCTTAATTCTCAGTGCGCGACTTTCGAGGAGTTCAACAGATCGGTCATGGACAGCGAGCCGGCGCCTCCTCCCGCGTGGCAAGTGCATGACAATATATATTACCGTCTGCTGAAATCCCTGGGGCGGCAGCACATTATAGATGACATGAGAATGGAGCTGACGCGCGGCAGGATTCTGGGCAAGGATACTGTCTCACATTTCAGGGACCGCTTAAAAACGATGGGGCTTGATCTGAAAAGCCTATGGGTCACCGGCAGCTCTGTAATCAGCCCTGAACATGAAAAGATAGAATTAATCGCGATCGCGGCCGGTGATTGTAAGTACAGGATATTACGCGGAATAGGCGCGATACTTGCCGACGGAAGGCGCGCCGCCTTAACGGTCCATCTGATCGGAAAGAATGACGCGCGCTCTAATCCCGATCTGTATGCCGGGCTAATGAGCGCCAAAGCGATCAATCTTTATGGCGAAGATTCATTTACATGGCTGCCTGACAAAGACGCTCAATTGCGTTATGCCGGCTCGATATCGGCAGTCCTGGCCGAAGGCGTTCCCGGGCCGCGGGCGCAGGATGACAGGGAACCGGTGTTGCCGCCGTCAGATGAGCGGATCCAGGAATTGATAACACTGGCGGCCTGCAGCGCAAATCCCGAAACAGTCCGCGCCACGCTCACAGAACTGGAAGCCGAACTGTTTAACTTGTCCCGGGCAGACACGCAATATTTAGGGCATGTCATGTCTCTTGCCGAACATTATAAGCCGCTTAACGGGTCTTACAGCGGTGACGGATGGTTCTGCTTCAAAACGGGCAACAGACTAATTGCCGGCATTATAGACGCTTCAGAAGCCGGTAAGACATCCTGCCTTATGAAGGCAAAGGCGCTCCTTCTTATCAGGGAGCATTTACGCAGTCTGGCAGACACGGATTATCCCGAAGACTTCGAGAAAAAACTGGCCGCGGCTTTATCGGTTGTTAATAACTTGCTTTGCGAATTCTCCAAAAACCGTAAGTACAACGCAGCGTTTGTAACAGCCGAAATTCTTGCCATTGATTTAAGCTGTAACGGCAACATGCCTCATTACTACATCCCGATCGGCTCAAACAGCCTGCATGTTGACGGCAGGCTTCAGGAAAGGCTGTCCGGGAGCGTTCTCGGGCTGTCTCCGAACCAGACGTTTGCCGATAAGATCCACAAAGACGTTACGTTCGCCCCTGGGTCATGGTTTTGTTTTCTTACGGACGGGGTATACGAGGCCCGTAACGCATCCGGCAATATAGGGCTTGAGCCGTTGACAGAGGCTATGGCATCGCCGGAGACTGCTGAACCCCGCCGCATTGTCGATGCTGTGAATGCCAAACTCCGTGAACAGGGCTATAGCTTCCGCGACGATTCAACGATACTTGCCGGCAGATGGAACACTCTCGAGGTTCCGGGCCTTGAATCTAAAATAGGCAGGGCCATACTGTCAATTGATGCCCGGCTGACGTCATACCTGGCCGAACCGAATCACGATAATTTTGATGCCGCCCAAAGGTTGTACTCGGCCCTTCCCGTAGTAATGCGGCTAGGCAGGACAAAAAATGTTGACGTTAGGCAGACAGCAGATATAACCGTCGGCCTTATGTTTGTGGATACCGGCGGTGTATTGCCTGATAAGGAAGTACCCTCAGAATCAGTTATCAGCGCGTCTGCCAGAGAATCTATTTTTGTCATGATTTATGACAGGTTCTTCCGGAGGACTCATTTCGCGGTATCAGCGGATACTTCGCTTGAAAACCTGTTCAGCCTGATCGAAGCCGCGGCTCATGAGCTGGGTCCTGATGTGGCGAACGTTGAGGTAATAGTCGGCGGAGGCTCGCTTGACTCCTCTGAAGACGGAGAATTTAACGATAAAGTTTACAAAAACAGGGGCGCAGTAATCAGCCGGTTACAGGAAAAAGGATTCACAAGAATACGCGCGTATTATCCTGCATTTTCAGACACTGCGACGGAATTATGTTTTGACCGGGCAGGGGGAAGGGACATCCTGACCATGGATCTTGCTCCTTGTAAGGATCAGGAAAGGATCGATCATCTTGTGGACACGGCAAAAAGGCCGCTCGGTCTGGGGACAGGGTTTATATTCGGCAGGTTCTGGCAGGATGTGATTGTTACCCTGCATGTTCGATTCGGTCTTTCGAACCGGGCCATCGCGGCATTAGGAGGCATTGAAGAATTGGTATACAGCCTCCTGCTCGTGAGCGTCCCGGCTATTATCGGGAATGCCTTGTTCGGCCCTGCAGGCCTGTTATGGGGCGGCCTCCTGGGATCCCTCATAAGCATGTTTCTGTTCGCGGCCGACCACTGGCTGTATTCTTATAAATTGATCGGCCGCAGGATCGTGAAGGAGCGCTCAACACCGAACGACAGAAGGGCGCTTATACTGTTCAGCATGTTTCAGCGTCCGATTTATTATGCGATTCTCACTCATATGACAGGCCTGATTTTTGCATCAATAGTGGGCCTCATAGTAGCGGCATGTTTGCATAGCTTTTACAATTGTGTTATTGCGCCTCGCTTTGGGACCGCGCTCGCGATGGCGCCTGCGCCTGATGAAAATCTCATACCGAAAAGCGGACAAGGCATTTCTGATGAACGGCTCAGGAAAATCATCAATCACTTTTCATGGCCGACCGGGCGCGTCATGTGGGACAGTGTAACAAAACATACAAAGAAACTGCCGGCGCCTGACAATTACCGGACATTCATGCGGGAATCCGTCATTCCGGCCCTTTCGACAATCTATCCGTTCCACCTGCGTGGTGAGAATATATCGGTGAGCTGTCTCCTGAATCGCGCGAAGATAATGCTTTTAGATACAGGAAGTGAGGGCATTGCGATATATAACGAGAATGAATACGTTTTCGCGTATGGCAATAAAAATATGGAGGGCGAGCTTTTCATATATCTTTCAAAGGCAACGGTGGACAGGTATATGAGTGACCCCGCGAAACACCGCTTTCTGTACGCCCTAATCGCGGAGCTTCTGATAAAGGCGCATTTTCAGGGCAAGAAGTCACTTTCAGATATTGATGAATGGGTTTCCCAAAAAATCATCCCTTCCATAATCTCAGAGCCGGTCCCTCAAGAATCCGGCAGTCAAAACGCGCTCAGTCATGAACATAAACTTACGGCCATCTCGACATTATTGACGGCCGCGAGAAAATCCCTGTCGTTTTCTGACGGTTCGGGCCGTAATATGGAAAAACGCGTGAGGGAGTTTCTGAGACTCCTGAATATCGCGTCGGATATGGATGACATGTCGCTTATGCCGGTACTCATCAAAATGCTGGAATACCACAACGAAAACATACGTGACTATGTGCCCATAGCCCCGTTTTTTGATCCCGACGGCGCGCAAAGCGCGTGGCGCACGGATTGGATGCGGGAGATACAGCTTTTGGATGAGAAGTTGTCCCGGGCGATATCATACCATGTCGCGAAACGCGCCGCGCGCCATAGGGAAGCCGATAGCATGGTGATAGCTGCCATAAATAAGCCTCTGCAGAGCGCGCATGTGGTAAGGCATCTACTGGCCGCTGTCATAGACGCGGGCGGCCGTGTCCCGGACGAGGAGCTCATTGCCTTGAAATCAGGACTTTATCGAACAGAAAGGTGTAAGATATTCACCGCCGCCAAAAAGCCGGATGCGCGCCGCGGTTATCTGTATGACCTCCGCGCCGTCGCAGAGCAGGTAATAGATGTTATACTGGCAATACCTCCGGAGTCTCTTGACAATCCTGAGGTGAGGCCTACCGAGGATCAACTGACGGCGGTAAGGCTTATGCGCAATTTCGGTGGCGCGCGCCATACGTTTGCGCTGCGCGATATCCTAAATGGAGAAGAAGAAGCGCTGGCAAAAGCCCTCGATAATGCGCAAAAATTATACCTTGTCCGCGACATGCTTTTGAAATTAGGCGAGACTCATGGTTTGGGTCTCGATGATCACCATTGGTTTGACGGAAGTACGACAGAGGCCGGCATATTGACGGATTTTCAGTCTGACAAATTTTGTTATAACCCAAGCAGGTTAAATGCCATAGCCAGGTATCTTCTGCCATTTTTCGAAGAGCGCGCGGATGGCAACCTTGCGGTCTACCGCATGAATGTGCTGGATGATCCTCATGGCGCGCAGGAGAGAAATCAGCTGAAATATCTATTAACGGTTTTACACTATTTAAGCCAGACTGCTTGCCTGATGAGATGGGCAAAATACCAGGGGCAGTTAATACGCGCGGCCTTAAGGAGGAAACTTTATGACTTAACACCCGGGCATGACCGATACACTATGAATCTCTACTTCGGCGGTACGGCCAAGGGGGCAGAAATCATTTGGGCCATAAATGAGATCAACGGCATGCTTGCCGAAGACGGGTTTCAACGACTGAGGGGCAATCTAACGCTCAACATTTACGGTGGCGATATTAGAACTGCCTGCCTGTGTGAAGCCGAGCAGTCTGTCAGAGAAATGTTAGTGCAGTCACCTCCCATTTCAGTCAACATCGAGACGTATTTTGAATGGATGGACCTAACTGACCCGAGACACCTTACCCGTTTAGGTGGCCGTGATATAGATTGCTTTTTTATGCTTAATACATACTATCTGAACAACACGGATGTTATCGCGCTTCGAAAATGGCGGCAACTGTTTTTCAAAAAGGCTATTGACACGCTTGTGGCCAAAATGAAACCCGGCGCGT
>JBDRBZ010000209.1:0-24137 GCA_043822175.1 Candidatus Omnitrophota bacterium | reverse complement strand
ACTTAAGGACGTCAGGGGACGGAGTTAACTTATTAACTTAAGGCCAGGTTAAGGACGTTAGGGGACGGAGTTAACTTATTAACTTAAGGCCAGGTTAAGGACGTCAGGGGACGGAGTTAACTTAAGGACGTTAGGGGACGGAGTTAACTTATTAACTTAAGGCCAGGTTGAGTGGAAAGTAAGTGCGTAATGCGTCGTTAGTTGGTCTAGATGGGATTGGGCTTATTGTGAACCTGGACCTGTCCCTCATCTGAACCTGGACCTGTCCCTCTTAGAAAATCTACCTAAAAAGAAAAACGACTATTCTGTTGTGGGGACAGGTCTGAGTTTGGTTCGGGGACAGGTCTAGGTTCATGAAAAGCCCCGTCCCCATAAACTGACCCCGAAAGACTTACAGCGCCCGCAAGATGCGCCAGTCGGCCTTGCGCAAGTCTTCGGCGCTCTCGCTGCCCGGACTCGGGACGTCGAGCAGGCGGAGCACCAGGCGGCCGCTGAAAAGAGCGGTGAATCCTTCGGTCCGCGCGAGGGCCGTCCGCAGCCACGCGAGGTCTGCCGTCCCGGTCATGCGGGCGGCGGAGCGCACGATCGCGCTAATGAGCGACCCGATGGCGTCGCCGTACACGCCGGGCCGCGCCTCCTCCCTGCGCCTGCACTCGATCAAGTTCGCGAACATGGGCCCGACCAGCATCTGCCAGGACACCGGCGCGTAGTCGCCGCGGAGCGCGACCAGATGCGCGGCGGCCCCCAGCGCGGCGAGCGCTTCGCCGTACTCCGGGGAGGCCGGGGGGCGGTCGTCGCTCGCGAGTATCCACGCGAAGTTGCGCTCCCTGGGCGTCCTGCCGAGCTCGGCGGCGAAGGCCGTAAGACGGCCTATATTTTCCGTCGAGGCAGTACCGTCGTCTATGTGGATCACGTATCTGATAAGGCCGGGGGCATACTCCGTAATCCCGGGGCGGCGTTTCAGCTGGACCTCCCGGCTCAACTGTTCGCCGAAGCCGTTTAGCCGCGCCGCGAGCGTCTCGCAGCGCTCCAGATCAGCCGCGTCATCCGGACGCGCCCTGATGACCACGCCGATCGTGCACGGCTCCACGACCGCACCGGCTTCGCGGGTGAGCAGCCCGAACATTTCACCGGAGATTTCTGAAAGGGTTTCACCTTTCAATGATTCCGCCCTCTCATCGGCCGCATCCTCCAGCGGTTTAAATCCGACGGCCACCAAAGGTCTGCGGCCGCGTTCTTCATTTTCATGTGTTAATAAAGAAATATTTAATCCTTCCATCACAGCCGCCAAATAATCCTCCGTAAAGACCCTTCTCACCTCTCCGGCCCTGGCACCCTCGGTAAATATAACCATATTTTCCTCCTCAAGGCTCACCATATTCTCACGCTCTATAAAGCGCCTGTCTTCTGTTGATACAACCTTGGCGTACAATGCGCCTCCCGGTTTCAGGACCCTCCTTATCTGCGAGAATATACGCCGGGTAGTCGCGTCGTCAAAATAGTGCAGGGATAAATGGGCGTGTACGACATCATAACATCCTGACGGCGCCCGGTTAAGGAAATCCTCGATGCTCTCATTGATAAGCTTGATATTTCTGCTGTCTCTTCCGGCAAGTTTCCGGCGAAAATCATCCAACCCGAGTCGGCTGAGATCAACCGCTGTATAATCACAGCCGCTTGACGCCAACTCAAGCGAACCATACGCCCCGTCACCGCAGCCGATGTCGAGAACCGACAACTGCCCGCTTCTGCCAGCGGCGAGTCCTGCTATTTCCTGTTGAAACCAGTTGCCGCCCCGCACTTCCTGCCTGCCTGCCGCAAACTGGCGGTTATGTATTCTCATCTGCTGATCCGCGAGTGATAACCATCTGATATACTCGCCTCCCTTCGAAACAAAAACCTCATCCAGCATAACGTCGAACACATCCCGGTCCCCGATAAGGGCAAGCATCCGGCGGACTTGCCTGTCTTCCATCAGTGTCCGTCTGACCCCTTCCCTACGCAGGTCCCCGGCAAGGTCTGAAGCCAACCGGTCAAAAGGAGGATTATTCAAGAATGTTTCGGCAAGCGCGGCATGCAGCCGCTGTCGTGCCTCACCCGGAGAATACTTCCCTGTATAAACATCGAGCAGTTCCTCTACAAATTCGCGTTTCAGCGTCTCCCTCAGGCGCCGAACGGTTTCGTCAATAGCGCGCACCATCCTATCCCTCCCGCCGCATTCATCCAGCGCCGAAACCAGCTGGTCAGGCCGGCTGTAAGGCGAGAATATCCCACTCCGAGAACCGGCCGCGGTCTTCATATCGTTAAACGAAACATTCGCGTCGCCCCGGCCGCTTTTACATCTGTCATAAAACTTAAGCAACACGCGCAGATCGAACTCAAGATCGGCATAAGCCCTGTAGATATCATCTACCGCGTCCTGCCTCAGGCGGGTGACAGATTCCTCTCTCCTTACTGTATCCGCCGCACGCGCGCGAGCCAATTCATCGGCAGACACCGGAGTGAAGACGATCGTGCCCCTCTCGTCCGAAACCTTTGTCCGGTAATAACGTATAACTCCATCTCTTGCCCGTACCGCAAAATAGGGCCTGCGGCAGAAATATCCTGTTTCGGCCTGGCGGGCAATATGTTCCCTCAATGAGCTGTGATACAACTCCCAGGGAGTCGATGCGCCGGGCCCGACTCCGAGCAGAATCGCCTCCCTGACCCTGCGTGCCACATCGTCGATGGGCCTCTCCAGGTCCACTGCCACATGCCTTTCATGCCCATCAAAGCCATATAGCCTGTAGTCATAATGTACACCCGCCCCTGTTCTGACCTCGGCTATATTCTCGAGCAGATTCCCGAAGTCCTCCTGCGGAACCAACTCGTCCAGTACGCCCTCACGCATGGCCTCAAAGACAAGGACGTGCCCGAGGAACTCGTGGTTAAAAATCTTCCGGGCCGGCAGGCCGTGATACCCGAATTCATGCCAATACCGGATGCTGCGCGGCGGGCTTATGGATATATCAAACCCCGTCCCCGGCCACGGCTCCGCGTTCGCCTTTATGTAAGAATATGTCACAGCGCCCAGCGTGCCGTATTCGACGCCGCCTTCTATCAATATGGGCGGGAGGAATTCCAGCGAGTCGAATATCTCCCGCGGCATGCTCAGAATATAATCTTTCAAATCACCATATATATCCGCAAGCCTGCTCGCGGATATGACCTTACTGTCAGGCTCATATTCAGAAAACGTAATGTTTAGGGTTTTCATATCAGGCGCCATTATAAAACCCGTGCCCGCGTAAAAATCCATTATCAAATCCATAAGTGTAGTCTCTACCCCGTCATATCTGAACGGCCGCTTAAGAATCTCAAGGGGTATGGCCCTCACAGTACCAAATCCCCATATCCCGACCATGTCATGGGCGCCGGCGCCGGCCATGAACGCCTCTTCCGCATCAGTAAGGGCATATGTACCAAGCGATTGCTCATACCGCTCACGTTCAGCCGCAAGCTTTCTCCTGGCGCTCTCTATCATGCCCCGCCTGATATTGCATTCTTCACTTAGAGCGCCGCTGCCGGGCTCTGACAGAAAATCGATGCTTATACATTCCATCGGATCGTCTCTGACCGCAAGTTTAGACAATAAATACTCGAGCATACCACCCCGCTCAAAAAGCGGGCCTTGCTCACCGATTTCATAGAACCTATCCAGCGCGTCAAGAAAAGCCACGGCCTTTTCCCCGTAAACAGGGTCTGTCCAATGCAGTATCTGCCATATGCGGTCGAAAACACTCCTGCCGCGCCGGCGCTTTTCCTCCCTTGCCCCATCCCGTTCCTCTAACTCCCGCACCCTTTTCCGCTCTATCGCCTCAGCAAACTGAGCGGTGCCTATTATTTCAGTGACGATCGCAAGCATGTCTGCGCGGCCTGCCCACGACATGATATCAGGCAGCCACTGATTTGCCGCACGCAAAATGTTGTAAAATTCCGTAGTGAAAAGTCGCGACCGGTTCTCACGCATGCGCTCCCATAGTGATCCTATCGCGTTCAGCTGGAGGTAATTCAAATCCTGAATCATCCGGGAAGCCATATTCGATAGACGTGCAGTCCGGTCAGCCTCAGCCCGCCTGGTCCTTTCGCGCCTGGCAAGTTCATCCCTTTCACGATCTTCCCGCCTCGCGCTGATAATCTGCCTCACACTGTAAGGCCGAATTACCCTCAACCTTGAAGAATCCAACCCTCGTGCCTCACAAATACCCTGCATGCCTCCCGCCAATCTGTCACGTTCATCAGGCGGCACCTGCCGTCCTTTTATCATATCAAGCCAGGCCGCCGCGACCAACAATTCATCATCGTTCAATTCATCGAGTATAGGCAGGTTCGCACGCTCTGCGCTAAACATCTCCAGCTCTGCCTCAGCCCTGCCTCCCGCCAGCCGCATGCCTTCGTCATCCTGATCATGCGCGCCGTCGGTAATATGCCGGTACTCATGCCGCGCCACGGCGACTGCCGCGCGCTTCACATTCTCTAAACTCCCCCGTGACAAAAGAAACGGCAGCGAAATATGCACCCGCGTCCCTCCGCCGCTAAAATGTCCGGCCGCGTAAAGCATCTCACCCGTCCCGGGATGTTCGACCCACCACAAATCCGTCTCTGTCTCGGGCACGGCGAAAAAAATCTTCCCCTTCAGGTCCGGGATCTCCGACTCCACGTAATTTCTTATTTCACGCAAGCGGGCCGCATCAGCCCGGCCGGTCCTGCCGAGCGCGTCGATCACCTCGTCACTCGTAAGCGGATGGGCCGCGATATCCCGCGAGATGCCGACCCCGCCGGCCAGGCCCGCGTAAAAACGCGCGAGCTGGTCGTCGAGCGCGCCCATGCACCCCTCATGGCAGGCCCCGCATATCGTGCCGCAGGTCACGTTTTCTCCGGCAATAAACCTTAACACCTCAGGCATTTCCAATATACCACGGGGCACATCCTCTGGAATTCTCGCGACCTTTTCAGGCGGAAGTTTCTCAAACAGCCCCCTCTCAACAACCCCATACGCGATATCTCCGGAACGATCTATCATGGCTGCAACGTTACCATGTCCAACCACACGCGAGCTTGTTTGAATCACCAGCGTATCATCCCAATCCGACGGCGGCCTGGGGAAAATATAATCAGCCAATATGCGGCCCACAAGAATTGTCGTTATCCGTTTTTTTACCCATGACACCGGGCTGCATACCATGCTTTCCTTTTTAAGCAGCGCGTTTATTAACATAAACCCGATATCACCGTCGTCTATCTGGCCGAACAGCCGCCGGCCCGCACCGCTTCCCAACCCGATAATCATTGTATCGTTCAGGTTAGCTGAAAAAATCTCTGTATCAGGCGGCCCGCCGGCATGGATCGTAAAAGTCCTTACCGCCCCGGCGGCGGCGCGCAGGCTCTCCAGATCAAGGTTAATATCATAATTTGTTGTTTCGCTGGCGTCCGCGATAACATCCAGTATGCCTGCCATCCGCCGGGCATACGCTGTAGCCTCTCTTTCAGAATCGACGAGGCTTTTTGCTATTCTCAATGTCATCGCGCCGTCCATCACGGTAAAAAAGCTGTCCGAAGCGCTGTCATAAGTCACAGGCTCTATGTCACGCATCGCCATAGGCGCGCCGGTCTGACGAGGCATGTCCAGGGCATATATTTTGTCGAGCGATTCGCCGTTCTCCCTGTGAATAACGGCGAATGGCACATTGAAACCGGGGACATCTTCAATATATATAGAGATATTTTTCACGTCCTCGAGGCCTTCACTGCGAAGGACCCTGTTCGATACACCCGTAAGCACGTTCGAAGACAACCGCAATGACGCGTACTCATCCGTAAAAAAGTATTTCAGATTTATCCCGAACTGGGTTCTTTCAACCACACACCTGCCCGCGCATTGCACGGTTCCCCCATCCCTGCGCGTATATATATAGTACACGCCGCTGTCCTGCGCCAACAACCTGATGTCGGCCGAGACCACCTCTCCTCCAAACTCCCTTAGCGGCCTCACGGCCGTTATTAATCGTCCTGTAAGAGAAACCTGCGCCCCAGAATCTCCGCCGCCCATGATCTCTCCGAAAGAGAGCGCGCCGTCGTCCCCCATTTCCCGTCTATGCTTCCGGAAGTACCAGTCTGAAATAAGATTTAAAAGATTCTTATGCTCAACATCCGGGTTACCGTTAAGATCCAAGGGCTCTTTGCCGCTGAAACATTCCCTGAACCTGTCACCCATGAGCCGTCTTATTTCCATCCCCCTTAACGCGTTTCGCGCTTTAATCGCCCGCCGATATAGATCAAGCACAAGTTCAAGCCTGCGCTGTTCCTTGGTCTGATACGGGGCAGCATTAGCGACGAGAAGCGATGAGCCCGGGATTGCCCGCCTAATGGCCGCCAATCTCATACTGGCCCGGAGGCCTTCCTCCTTGGGCCCGATAAGATCCAAGTCGGTATGAAACATTTCCTCCAGAAAAGCGGCTCTCAGTCTTTCGGTAGTAAAGAGATTGTCCGTAATAAGCATCTCGGCATACATCCCGCGTTTCAAAATATGCCGGTTTATATATATCTTATTCTCAAGCAAGTTGACGCTAATCCATCCGTCCCTGCTCAAATTCTCCCTTCCTACGGTAGTATCATAAATTTCTACCTCAATGGGCCCGCGCGAATGGCCCCTTCCCTGGAAAACAGAAAGCACATAATTGTAGAATAGATGCCACGGCCACCCTTCGGGCGGAGTCAGCATATCCCTTAAAATTTCACGGATACGCTGCCGCTCAGAAAACGCTTCCGCTGGCATTATGTTCCCTACTGACTTTATTTCTATTCTGTTAAGGAGCGCACCCCGCTCATCCTCACCGTACTCCCGCATCTCATGTTTTGACCCGGTTTCCCACAGATACTGCATCAGGGCTGACAGCGCGGGGTCATATAGACCTTCGGGTTCGAGACTGCCGAAATCCCAGTACTCGCCGGATGTAAGCAGGCCCTGTGTGACAAGAAGCATGATGTGCCTGTAATTAATATCTCCGGCGGCCATGTAGTCCGGCATAAATATATAAATATCACCGGACGCATTAGGCCCGGGCTTCATGGTCACTCTGGCAAGGACAGGATAAACGCCTTCGGGAAATTCCGGCAGTTGCGGCTCGACATATTGCCCCTTGAGGCTCGGCTCCACCAAAATATGCACCTTCGGAAAATCGCGTACAGTATAAAAAAAATGCGCCCCCCTGAGACGGTTGATTTTTTCCACGACAGCGGCGCAAGCGGCCGGTATTGAGTCATCCGGTCCTGTGCCGTGCGGATTATCGCATTCCCGCTCGAATATACCGATAGAACACATTATCTTATCCCAATCAGGTCTTTCACCGGATCTGACGGCATGGTACAGGCACCTTATGGCATAGTTGACGTTTTCCGCAATCGCCCCGGAATCGGCTGCGAAACCCGCGTCTACCTCAACGTCAAAATCAGCTCCCGAGAGATCAAATAATTGAACGTCAAGCTCGGCTATTTCCCGGACAATACGCATACCTTCATCATCGGCATCATGCGTACTGTCGAGAATATGGCCGAGTTCATGCCTTGCGATGGCTGTTGCCGAGGCCTTAATCTCATCCTGGCTGCCCTGTGATAGCAAAAGCGGCAGTGACATATGTATACGGCTGCCTTCCCCGTTAAAATGCCCTCCCGCATATTCCGGCTCACCGGTTTCCGGATGCCTTACCCACCAGAGGTCAGTAATCCCCTCAGGAACAGCGAATAATATCTCTATGCCTCTATTATTGATTTCCGGGATTTCGCTTTTTATATGATCCCGTATGGCCCGCAGGATTTCAGGATCAATATTTCTGCTCATCGCGAGCGCGTCGATCACCTCGTCACTCGTAAGCGGCTGGACCGACAGATCCCGACTGATCCCTGCCTCGCCGGCCAGGCCCGCGTAAAAACGCGCGAGCTGGTCGTCGAGCACGCCCATGCACCCCTCATGGCAGGCCCCGCATACCGTGCCGCAGGTAACATTGGTGTCATCATCCTCAGGTATGTCGGAAAAAAGCCGGAAGGGGTTGTCCCACGGCGTTTGGGCAAGCCGTTCTATCCTGGCCCGGAGCAGGTTTGAAAATTCTCGAGCAGATATTCCTCCCTGTCCATGCGCACGCAAAAGATCATGCACCGCGCCGGTAAATATCGCGAAATCGCTTCTGAACGGCAGGTATAGGCGCATGTATTCGTCGAACGGCATCAGGCCTTCCCTGCCGTACCCGGCTTCGACCTGTAAATAACTCAATACTACCTGTACTCCGTCCACCTGCACGGGGATACCCTCTTCATGCAGCGCCCCGATTAACGGCCGTATGTATTCTAACGGGAAACGCTGCCCTGATAAGCTGTAAACAGTCGCGGCGCTATCGTCCAAACGGTACGCTGTGATCATGGCTTCGATTTGCGCGGGATCAAGACGGATATCACTGACCGGTCCTCTTTTTTCCTGGAACACTTCGGGGAATATACGCTCATATCGTTCTGCCGGCGGAGCCACGTCACCGTCGACAAAGAGGAAGCTCGCATTAAGCGCCTGATTGATCCGGCCCCTCAGGGTCGGCCGCACATACTGCATGGTCGTGCGCAGTATGATCACGTCATATCTCTCGCGGCTGAGTTCCTCTACATCGCTGTCATACCCGAGTATCCTGTGCCTGGTCCTGACATCAAATCTGAAGCCGGCTGGCAGATTGGCAAAAGTTTCCGCTTCAAGCCTTTCCAGGGATGTATGCGAAATATCCTGGCCCTCGAGTATTATTGTCCATACGCCCGGATCTTCGCCCATTCCCTCCAGCACACCCACGGTCAGGCAACCCATCTCGAGCAAGTCAACGCCGACCGAACAGCCGATACTTGTTATATGGATGCGCCTGTCGTTTTGCTCGAGTTTACTGCGGATCAGCTCCGGAAGCGCATGTTCGCGCGCAAAAGAAGACTGTAACGGATATCTTCCGTAGCCGGTCGTAGGGGAGATAATCCTGTCGGCATCGACAAGGCTGTCGATAAAATTGCGGAACTCGGGCGAAGACCTGTCGCGCAGCCTTTTCTCAAGCGCTTTAAGCATGCTGAACGACGGCACGCTATCCGGCGGAATGTTCGAAGACAAAAGCTGGTTCACGACATCTGCGGTCATCGTCTCATAAAAAGCCCCGGTTCTTCTCAAGGAATCCATTAAGAGTATTATTCCCGCTGCGATCGCCTGCTGGCGGCCGGACAATGTTATATTCCCGCGCGACAAGATATAATAGAAGAGGTCCACCGGATTAACATCATGCGCCGCGGCGATCTTTACTATCGCGATCAGTGTAAGCATGTTGCCGATATCAGAGGTTGTAAGTTCTGCCAGGGGCGTAATGGGTTGTACCCCGCCGTCAAAATCAAAAGACACGGACGTTTCGCCCGCGTCCACGACCTCTCTTAAATTGGCGCCGCGGACAGCGAACAGATCCCTGTCATCCAGGCGCCCCAGGTTTTGAGCGCCCGCGACAGACCCGTCGCGCGTAAGCGTGGCGGTGCCGTCGCGTGTCACCACATGCGCTGCCCCGTATTCCTCGAGCGCGGCCAATATGCCGGCAGCCCGCTCAAAGCGGCCCCGCTCGTCCGGGCTTACGGCGCCCAGCCTGACAAGCATATCGCACATTACGGCCGGCACGGCTATGGCGGAAACATAGGGCTCCAGCATATTCTCGATGCCGCTTTTCCCGCCCGAGAGGACCTTCATATACGGGCTTTCCTCACCGGCATCCAAACCCGGCACTATTGTCACGTAAGAATAACCGGCGTCTTCGAGCAACTTTAAAAGATGGCCGGAATGAAACCCTCCGGTCACGACGACCAGTTTTTCCCGACCTGCCGCATAACCGTCTATGTTATTTAAAAACGCCCTATCCCTTTCAAATGTCTGTTCATAGAATTTTTCCATATTCCGCGCGTAGGCGTCCAGGATCGGGAGGTCATCGGGCAAACACGCGTCAAGCCCATACCTGCAGTATTCTTCCCTGATAAAATCTACTATGCCGCCGGCGCTCATACCTCCCATGTCCGCCTTAAAAGACATGTATTCTTCGGCAGTGACCGAGAGGCCGGCCATCCGTCTCAATGACCTTAAGTAATTTCCGATATCATAGATTTTGGCCTGGTCATTGTTGACGCAAAGCCTTGCCGCTATCTCGTTTTCGAGCTTCCTCACCTCATCCAAAAGCCCGGTATCATCGAGCGCTTCATAAGCGGTTATGTAATTTACGTATTTCGCGAGCGTCGGGTACCGTGAAGGCGCATCGATTTTGACTATGGAAGCCTTTTCGAAAAGTAACTTGTAAAACCCAGCCTCCGGTATAAGGGCCTGTTTTAAGCGCAGGGTTTCGGTGATAAGTTTTTCCATGTCACGGGAAGACAGGTATTTCGCCAGGTCATCTAAAAGGGAGGCCCTCTCTGCGTCAGCCGCCCTGAAATCGATTCCCTTTTCGCCGCCGATAATCCGGGCCAGCCGTACCACGTTCGGGTACCGGGCCGCGTCGATACCCAGGCGCGCCGACTCCGCCCGTAGATAGGCAACATACTGGCTGAAATTTACCTCTTTCTCATCGTAACCCGTCCTGCGCGAATCAAACTCCTTAAGCGGTCCGGAATATATATGTTTTTTAAGATTCTCGACAGAGGCCTCAAGAATACTCACGGCCTCCTCAAAATCCGCACCGTATTGAAGGCCATGCCTGTAGGTTTTCAAATTCTCGACATAAAGGCCCGCGTCTTCAAGCCCTTTAATCCCGAAAGTGTACGGGTTGTTTACCGCGAAATATTCGGCGCCGCTGATTCTGCCCTCTTTTACAAAATAAAGCGCGGTCCTTTCCCGCACTTCCTTATCCCGTATTTCCGTAAAAACCGACAGGTCATAATCGCCAGCGCCGCCTTCGAGCGCGGCGAAACTAACGCCGCGGGTTTTGTGAAGATAATCTATTATTCCGGCTATGGACTTCTGGCAGGAGAACTTACAGTGCGCGTCCTGTATGTGTATAACGGTTTTTCCGTTAGTGCCTATGTGTATGCCTGTCACGGAGCCCAGATGAAACGGAATCTCGAAACCTGGTGTGTCTTGGATAAACGCGTCCTGACCCGACGCTTTACCGGCAATGGCAGCGGCCGGCTGCAAATCCTGACCCACGGCGAGTGTGCTGCACAAAAAAGCGCACGCCGCAACGGCCGCTATTATTTTCCGCGCGGCCTTTCTTATTGGTGAGAATCTTATAAATATAACTCCGTAGAATTGCATATATAAGTGAAGTTTATCATATTATCGTGGTTCTAGTGTCACACCAATGTAGCAATTTACACGCCTAACATATTTAACTTTGGTTAACTTTGGGGACGGGCTTTCGGCAAACCCAGACGTGTCCCTTCTCTGAACCTGGACCTGTCCCTCTTAGAAAATCTACCTAAAAAGAAAAACGACTATTCTGTTGTGGGGACAGGTCTGAGTTTGGTTCGGGGACAGGCCTAGGTTCATGAAAAGCCCCGTCCCCGTTAGTGTCCGTTACCGTTACGCCCGTTACGCTAAATTCCGCTAATACGTATAGACGCGGGGGACGCGGGAGGTGACACCGGTCACGATCTCGTACGGGATCGTACCGGCCATGCGTGAGAGATCTTCGACGGTTATCTCGCCGAAGCCCTGCTTGCCGATGAGCACGACTTCGTCGCCGACTTTGATGTCGGCCCTCGTGCCGACGTCGACCATTGTCTGGTCCATGGTGACCTTGCCCACCACGGGAAACAGGTGACCATGTATCAGCACCTGCGCCTTTGCCGAGAGTATGCGGCCGTACCCGTCGGCATAGCCGATCGGAAGCGTCGCTATGCGCGTTTCGGCCTGCGCGATAAAAGTGCGGCCGTAGCTTATCGACCGGCCGGCGGAAACTGTTTTAATAAACGATATTTTTGTTTTAAGCTGGAACGCGGGCTTTAGTTTAAGCACCTTACGGAATGTTTTCTTCGGATACATCCCGTATATGATGAGCCCCGGGCGGATCATGTTGAAATGCGCGTTTTTCCAGTCAACCACTGCTATGGAATTGGCCGCGTGGCGCAGGGGGATATCTATGCCCATCGCTTCCAGCGACGCGATCACGTTCATGAAAGAATCTATCTGGTACTGGGTAAAAAATTTGTCCCGGGCCGCCACGGAAAAATGCGTGTACAGGCCCTCTATCTCGATGTTCGGCACGCGCTTCACCGCAGCGACAAAATCGACCGCCTCCTCATGCCACACCCCTATGCGCCCCATACCCGTATCCACGTCGACATGCACCCTGATATTTGTCCCTTTTCTTTCTATATAGCGCAACAGCTCGTTGTTGCAGAGCGTGAGCGTAACGCCGTGCTCAGCCGCGGCGTCAACCTCGTGCGGAAAAACAGAGCCGAGCACCAGCACCGGTGTTTTAATGCCGGCCTTCCTAAGGGTTATCGCCTCTTCGAGCGTCGCCACGCCGAGGTAATCGGCGTTTTCCCTCTCCAGCATCCTGGATATCTCCACGCTGCCGTGCCCGTAAGCGTCAGCCTTCACGATGACCATGACCTTCTCATCTTTGGACACAAGCCGTTTTATCGTGTGGTAATTGTGGTGTATGGCCTTTAAGTCTATTTCAGCCCAAGTGGGCCTGTAGTTCTCCACGGTCATTCCTCTCCATATTTAAATCCTATGACATTGCATTCTTTGGGGTAAATATATGCCGGCTCTATTTTATCGATATCCTCCGCGATCCCGGATTCCAGCTTCGCGAGGCCCATGCGCGCGACGGTCTCGCCGCGGGGATACCAGTCGCCGTTCCCGGAAACTGTTATTTTGCCGTTTTCTTTCATGCGGCCGCCGTATAGATCCGCGCCGTCTCCGAAAACCGCGGTAGGATGCTTCACAAGAGCGAGGAACCCGTCCACATCCGTCAGCAGGTCGTCGGATATTTTTTCCATGCCTCCGCCGGCGCACCTGTAAAAAGCCGAATACACCCTGCGCTTTTTCGCGTCAATCACGGGGGCGATATAACCGCCCTCGTGCCTGTAATTATACGCTATAACATCCAAAGTGGGAACCGTTACCACGGGGATCCCCGCGGCGAGGCCGAAGGCCTTGCACGCGGCCACGGCTATGCGCAGGCCCGTAAAAGAGCCCGGCCCGATACTCACCGCGATACCGCCGAGGTCTTTCAGGGACATCCCGGACTTTTTAAGCATGCCGTCGATAACAGGGATAAGAAGCGATGAATGCCCCATGTTCACCTCGTCATGCACGCGCGAGATCACATTGCCGCCGTCCGTCAAAGCGGCAGCCAGAAATTTAGTGGTAGTATCAAATCCCAGCACCTTCATCGCGCCTTCACCCCGCTCAAAGTCAGTTTCCTTTTATTTTTTCCGGCGTAATCGATGCGGATGTCCAGCCTTTCGGCGGGAAGGATATCCGTAATCTTATCGGCCCATTCGACTACGGTCACGCCCCGCCCGTAAAAGTAATCCTCGTAGCCGACCGTATCAAGGTCTTTCGAGGACCCGAGCCTGTACACGTCAAAGTGATAAAGCGGAAGTTTCCCGTCCATGTACTCCCGCAGGATAACGAAAGAAGGGCTGTTCACGTAACCGTACTGCTTCACCCCGAGTCCTCTGGCAATGCCTTTCGCGAAAATAGTCTTGCCCGCGCCCAGCTCGCCCGTGAGGGCGATAAACGCGCCCGGCTTAAGCCCCTTACCGAGCCTGGTCCCGAAATCCATGGTTTCTTCCGGATTCGTCGACGTAAATATTTCGGATTTATTCTTCATATCCTTAAAAATGAAGGAAACCGCGCGGCTTGAGCCTTCTCCTTTTACCCTCATCCCCTACAATAATAAGCCCTTTTGAGGCCGGTCCCACGGTACCTATCATGCTGACCGGAGGATGGCCGGTCTTCCCCATGTATTTTATCAAACGCCTGGCCTCTTTCAGTGAAAGCGTAAACAACAGCTCGAAATCCTCCCCGTAGCCGACCGCCTCTTCGACGCCCGTCCGATCACCGCCCAGCGGCAGCAGGCTCTCGTAGACAACGGCTCCCACACGGCTCGCGCGGCACAGCCTCGAGAGGTCGAGCGATAATCCGTCGGAGATGTCCATCATCGAGTTTATCCTGAATTTCGTGACAAGGTCCCTCGCCTCCCTGACCCTGGGCACGAAATCCAGATGCTTTTTCTTCCCCTGCCCCAGGCATCCTGTGACGAAAATCAGGTCGCCTGCCTTCGCGCCGCCGCGCGTGGCGACCAGGTCTTTCTCGACTTCGCCTATCATGGACACGTCAGCCACGGCCTGCCTCGAGGCGTTTGTGTCGCCGCCTACTATGGAGACGCCGAACCTGCGGCATACGGCCAGGGCGCCCCTGTAAAAACCTCTGAGAAACCCCGCCCGTCCGGCCGCGGGCACGCCTAAAGATACGAGCGCGAATCGCGGTACACCGCCCATCGCGGCGATGTCGCTCATATTGACTGCCATGGCCTTCCAGCCGACCCTGTAGGGCGCAGTGCCTTTGACAAAATGCGTGCCTTCGATCAGCATGTCCGAAGCGAAAAGCATGTATTTCGACCGCGTATAATCCAGCACTGCCGCGTCATCTCCTATGCCGCGCCTGACGCCGCGCCCTGTTTTAACCCTCCGTGAAAGGCTCTCGATAAACGCTATTTCATTCATGTTTGCGTCCGGCAATCATACAAAGTTTCTTAAGCCCTGATCGCGACGGTTTACGCGTAACGCCGTACTCCGTAATAACGGCGCTTATCAGGCGGTGGGGCGTAACGTCGAAAGCCGGGTTATACACCTTAACGTTCCGGGGCGCGATGCGCCTGCCGCCTATAACCCTTACCTCGTCGGCTGCGCGCTGCTCTATAACAATACCCTTACCCGACGCTATACTGAAATCAAATGTCGAAAGCGGCGCCGCCACATAAAAAGGTATGCCGTGCGCTTTCGCGAGGACCGCGAGGCCGTACGTGCCTATCTTGTTGGCCGTATCCCCGTTCGCCGCTATTCTGTCAGCGCCTACTATGACTTTGTCGATAACCCCTTTCGCCATAAGGCCCGCTGCCATATTATCGCAGATGAGCGTAGTATCAACCCCCTCCCTCATCAGCTCCCAGGCGGTAAGCCTGGCCCCCTGAAGCACGGGCCTGGTTTCATCCGCGTACACCTTCACCTTTTTACCCCCTGCCCGGGCATTGTAAATCACCGCGAGCGCGGTGCCGAAATCCGCCGTAGCCAGCGCGCCGGCGTTGCAATGAGTAAGCACCGTATCCCCGCTCTTAATAAGACCGCTGCCTGACCTGCCTATGGCCCTGCAGATCCTGCGGTCTTCCTCAAGCACCGAAACCGCCGCGTCCAGCATCTTCTTCTTTATGATTTTTACGGGGCATTTGCGCGATTCCCACGCCACGCGCCTCATCCGCTCCAGCGCCCAGAAAAGGTTCCGCGCCGTCGGCCTTGACGAGGCGAGATAACGCTCGGTTTTCCTCACCTCGCGGTAAAAAGCCCCGAACCGCGCCGCGCGGCAATCCCTCACGCCGAGATACATGCCGAAAGCGCCGGCCACGCCGATCGCAGGCGCGCCTCTTATCTTCATTGTCCGGATCGCGTCAAACATATCGCGCATATTCCCGCACGCGATAAACCGCGTCCTGCCCGGCAGGAGCCGCTGGTCGATAATACGCGCGCAGCCGTTTTTCCATTCTATCGTCGGTACCGGCATATCAGATTTCTCCTTTCATCTTCCTACTCCCAAAGCAATTTGGCAAGCCAGCTCTTGCGCACACCGATCGCCTTATACGGGCATATTTCCCTGCAGCACATACAGCGTATGCACATAGACCGGTTTACCTCATACAGGCCGCCCTTAACACTTATGGCGTGCACAGGACATGAAGACTTGCACATGTTGCACTTTTTGCATAACTCCGGATCTATCTCGGGCCAGAACCTCAACTGCGACGCTATCATATTGGTGACGGGCCCCGGGAGCAGCCTTAAGAAAGCACGGCCCCTGGCATGCTTGAAATTTCTGATCATGAAATTCGAGAATGTGTCGCCGAGAACGTCTATATTCTCGACAGCGGTTTCCCCCAGGCCCATGCGCCTGCATTCGCGGGTAACCGCGAAATGGTGCGGCCGCAGGCCGATAAGCACGGAGAGGAGGGAATCGATCGCCACACCGTCCGCGCTCGCCATAACAAATCCCGTATGCCGGGGCACGCCGGCCGACGGCCCCTCGCCTTCCATCGACACGACAGCGTCGAGTATGGACAGCGTCGGCCTTGTCAGGGCATACACCTGCGCGAGCACCTTGGCCAGGCTTTTCTCCGTCGGCGCGTCAGCGTGGCATTTGGTCTTATACAATCCGACGACAGCCCCGAACATGTTTTTCACGGCTGCCGTGATCCCGGTTATCTCATGCGTCTTGAACTTGGGGACCGAAATAATCTTATCGGCGTCCAGCACCCGCACGCTGATGGGAAATCCCGAAACAGTCCTCGAAAAAGTAAATTTAACGATATTGACTTTCTCCTCCCTGGCGATCCTGCCTATGCCCGAGACGTTGTAGACCTCGCTCATGTTTTTAAGGAATCCGCCCGGGGAATCCCCGACCGTCACATACGCGCCGGCGCGTCTGGCGAGGCGGATCACCGCCCTTACCATCTCGGGATGCGTGCATACGGCGTCTTCGGGTTTTCTGGCGGAAAGGATATTGGGCTTTATAAGGACCCTGTCGCCGGGTTTGATAAACCGGTTTATGCCGCCTATGAGATCGACAGACTTCCTGACGGCCTTTTCGACCATAATCGTATTGTAATTCCTGCACCCTACTATAGAGACCTGAGAAGTTCCCATAAAATCAGCACCCATCTCGGCGCGGTCAGACCCCCACCATTCTCACGAAAAAAACCAGCCCCAAAGACGCCAGGTTGTGCGTTACATGAAGAGTTATCGACGGTATGAGGCTGCCTGTTTTCTCGTAAAGAAATACGAGCGCCATGCCCAGGATCATTATCGGCACGAAACCGACGGCATGCGCATGCAATACCGAAAATACGGCGGACGTCACCAGCATCCCGCCCAACACCCCTACGCGCTTCCTGAACGCGTTATACATGAACCCCCTGAAAAAAATCTCCTCCATTACAGGCCCGGCAACAGCCGCGAAAACAGAGGAATACACGAGCACCGGCACCTCTTTCTCTTTCATGAGCATATCCACTATAGGCTGAACCGGAGGCTTAAGCTTAAAGACCGCAAGCACCATAGCCGTTACCGCGAAAGCGGCAACCAGCGCGGGGATAATCGCGGCATACCCCGCCAGGCCGTAACATATATTTTGCGCGCAATTTTTAGCAGTTATCCCTATAGACCTTATATCCTGCCCGTAAACGGCCGTGACAAAATAGAGCACAAACAATACCCCGACGGTATCTATCACGGTGGCGTTGAGGATAAACCCGAAATTGGCGCTTCCGGCAAGCTTCACAAGCGGCGCGATACGGCTTTCGGCGATCAGGAAGATAAACGCGAATGAATAAAATAAAAGCGCGAACCTTATGACATCGGGTATACCCCAGCTTACGCTAACCCTATCAAGCGTCCTCGGGACAACAGGCTGCCCCCTCTTCCATCTCTGAACAGCGACCGCGTCGAAAAATATGCCGCCGAAAAACAAAACCAGTATGCCGAGATTGGAAGCCAAAAGAAGAAAATATACCGACGGATTAACCCGGACGAGCTCTTCCAGCCTGGCCTGCCTTTCTTTAAAGACCGAGCCATCCAAGAATTCGATCCTGTAAGTCTCATCTTCCGGGGCCACGCCAGATTCCGGCGCGTGCCTGCCCGGGGCATGCAGCATGACCGCGACAAAGATAAGAAACCCGGCCATTACGCAGTAGGGCCAGTCCCTCTTCAGGAAATTCCTTAACACATCCACGGGTCAGACCTCCAGCCCGAACAATGTTTTCGCGTTAAAGGTTGTGGCATTCCTGACCTCTTCCTTATCTATCCCCTTAATAACCGACACTGCCTCAACCAGGCACTCCAGGTAAGCGGGCTCATTCCTCTGCCCCCTGTATTTCTGAGGGGCGAGAAAAGGCGCGTCTGTTTCAAGCAGCAGCCTGTCAAGAGGCACATGTTTCAGCGTATCGCGTAGGCGCGCGGCGCTATCGAACGTCACGTTGCACGTAAATGACACATGCATGCCCAGATCGAGCACCTTGCCGAGATACTCCCTGTCACCCGAAAAACAATGCATCACGCCGTCTATCGGGACGGGTGTTTCCCTTTTCAGCGCAGAGAGCGTTTCCGGGCCGGCGTTGCGCGAATGCACTATAACGGGCAACCCGAGCTCTTTTTTAAGCCCGAGAAACAGCCGGAACACTTCCTCCTGCTTGGGCCTGGGAGAAAGGTCCCTGTAATAATCCAGACCCACTTCGCCCACGGCTACAAGTTTCGCGCTATGCCTGAACTTTTCGGCCAATGCCTTAATATCATCCCGGTTTACCCTGCCGGCGTTATGCGGGTGCACGCCGATGGTAAAAAATACCTCCTTATATGCCGAAGCCAGCCGCTCGCCGCCGGCGCATCCCTCAACACCTGACGCTACATTAATCATGACCGAGACGCCTGCCCTGCGGGCGTTTTCCATGACAAGAGGGAGATCTTCCGTGAATTCCGGAAAATCAAGGTGGCAGTGGGTGTCGATTATCATCTCTATTTAACTAACCTAGGGAAAAGAGGTGTGCCTTTCTTAATTCTTGTGCCCGGCTTTATCATGCCCGGGCCGATGTCCTTATACGTTACCGCGCCGGCCGCGCCGGACCCGAAAGCGCCCATCTGACACAGCATGGCCGATGATGTGTCCGGCATAAAAGCGTAAATGAGTGACGCCGCGACCCCGAGCGCCTGCATCAGGTTGTCGAGTATTACGGCGAGGGCCCGGGTATTGTTTTCTTTGGCGTATTTCCACGGCGCGCTTACCTCTATATATTTGTTGGCCTTTCCGACGACATCCCATATGCATTTAAGCGCGGCCTGAAAATCAGGCCCGTACGCGTCCCCATCCATGCGCGCCCGGACGTTATCCGGAAGCCCGGCTACAGCCTTCGCCAGGGCATTACCCGACTCTGCCGCTTCCCCGGAAACAGCGCCGTCATCCGCCTCCTGCCTGTCCGGCGTAACGCCCCCGAAATATTTTTCCACCATCGTAAGCGTCCTGCTCAGGAGGTTGCCCAGGTCATTCGCCAGGTCAGCGTTGTATTTCTCCATAAGCAGCTCCTCGGAAAAACTCCCGTCCCAGCCGAACCGCACCTGGCTCAGCAGGAAATACCTGAACGCGTCTACCGGGTACTTCCGCTCATCCAGTATGTAGAGCGGGTCGACGATATTGCCTTTCGATTTTGACATCTTCTCCCCTCCGATGACCCACCATCCGTGCGCGAATATCTTTTTGGGAGGTTTTTCGCCCAATGCCATGAGCAGTATGGGCCAGTAAATGGCGTGATGCCTTAAGATATCCTTGCCTATGACATGCATATCCGCGGGCCACAATTTTTCAAACCGGGCCCTGTCCTTGGGATACCCCGCCCCTGAAATGTAATTGATGAGCGCGTCGATCCAGACGTACGCCACATACCCCGTATCGAACGGCAGCTCTATGCCCCAGCCGAGCCGCGACTTTGGTCTTGAGATACACAGATCCTGCAGGGCATTGCCCTCCAGAAAACTCAGGACCTCGTTCCTCCTGATATCGGGGCATATGGAAATATCCCCGTCCTTTATGGCCCGTATGAGCCTGTCACGGTATTTTGATATGCTGAAAAAATAATTCTCCTCATCCAGTCTTTCGACGGGCCTTTTACAGTCGGGGCACATCCCGTTTTCGGTCTGCGTATCGGACCAGAACATTTCGCACGGCGTGCAGAAATACCCCTCATACGTCTTCTTGTAGATATCGCCTTTCTCATGAAGAAAGTTAAGCGCGTATCTCACCGTTTCCTCATGAAAGGCGTCGGTCGTCCTTATAAAAAAATCGTATTTTATGTTGAGTTTACCCCACAGGCCCGAAAATCCGGGTATTATCGAATCCACAAACTTCTTTTCCTCGCCCGGCTTAAAGCCCGCGGCGAGGGCGGCCTTTTCTATCTTTTCGCCGTGCTCATCGGTGCCTGTCATGAAAAACACGTCTTTTGAGTTCTGCCTCAGGAATCTTGTCACGGCGTCGCAGGCTATCTGCGTATAGGAATGGCCGATATGGGGCGACGCGTTTACATAATAAAGCGGGGTCGTTATGTAATAATTGTCTTTCATTACCGTTCCTTTGTCGGGCTCAGGCACGTAAAGACATCGTTTTCCCCGGCTACGGCCTCGAGTATTTTGCCGTCCTCAAACTCGACCGTAACCGCCCTCTTAAGCGCGTTTACCGTGATAACCCGGCCCTTACCCTTGTCAGTCTTGACCTCCTGGCCCGCTTTCGGCATCCCTTTCAGGCACTGTTTGTAGTTATCATGCTCGTAACCGAGGCAGCACATAAGCCGCCCGCAGAGGCCGGATATCTTCGTGGGGTTTAGTGACAGGTTCTGGTCCTTGGCCATCCTGATGGATACGCTCTGAAAATCCTTTAAGAATTTGGCGCAGCACAGCTCGCGGCCGCAGGGCCCGAACCCGCCGAGTATCCTCGCCTCGTCCCTCACCCCGATCTGCTTGAGCTCGATCCTGGCCCTGAACGTATTGGCGAGATCCCTTACGAGCGAGCGGAAATCGACACGGCCTTCCGACGTAAAATAAAATATGATTTTCGACCTGTCAAAAGAATACTCGGCCTCGATAAGCTTCATGGGCAGCTTATGCTGCTCTATCTTTTTGGCGCAGATGTCAAGGAGCTCGCGCGCGTTCTTCGTATTCTTTTCTATCTGCTTATGGTCCCACGGGTTTGTTTTTCTTATTATTTTACGCGGGTTTTCCTCAAAATCCTTTTCCGGTATACACTCCGACTCGGACATGACCTGGCCGTAGTCAAGGCCCCTGTCCGCCTCTATAATTACGTAATCGCCCATGTCGAATTTAAGCCCGTTAGTCAGATAATAGGAGAGGCTCCCCGCGTCTCTCAGCCTTACTTGCACGACCTCATACATTACTACGCTCCTTCCTCATATCCCCGATACCGCATAACAGCGAATCGACTATTATCTTCGTGTTCACATTGTAATCGACATATTCCAGGAGCCGCAAAAGCCTGTTAACGCACCTGTACAGATCCCTGGAAGACACCTTAAGCGACATCTCGAAAATCTCGTCGGCCCTGTCCGCGTTGTAGAGCAGACCGCTGTCGTGTGTTATCTTCGCCACAAAAATATCCCTCATCCATGAAACAAGAAATGATATGTCTTTCCTGAGATCGTCCCTTTCCGCGTACGCCCACTCCTCATTGTTGGCGGTCCCCTGTCCGGCGCCGCCCGTTAAAAGGTCACGCGCCCTGTCGATAACCCTGTTTTTTCTTTCCCATTCACCGGATTCCCACATCCTCAAGGCCTCGCCTATGCGCCCCCCGGTAAAACCGGCGATCGAGACCGCCTCCCGGCCGGGCATCCCGTATTTCCCGGACAGCAGCCTGGCCGCTTCCGCGGCCCGTGAAGGCTTAAATCTCACGATAGCGGACCTGCTCCGAATCGTTGGGAGAATATTATCGGGAAGGGACGTTATCAGGATAAACAGACTGTTCGCCGAGGCCTCCTCCAGCGCCTTAAGGAACGAGTTTGACGCCTCATGCGTAAGCGCGTGCGCCCCGTCTATAATAAAGACCTTATAAGCGCCCTCGAACGGGCGCATCGACGCCTGCCTTTTAATCTCCCTGACCTCGTCAATGCCGATCCGGTTCGCCTTTCCCGAGGGGGTTACCACGGACAGGTCCGGGAAATTCATTGAGCCGATCTTGGCGCAGGCGGCGCACTTGCCGCACGGTTCTTCGCCGCTTTCGGCGCAGTTGATCAGCTTAACTAATTCGAGCGCCGTCTTTCGTTTGCCTATGCCCTCGGGCCCGGAAAAAATATACACCGGGGCCAGCCTGCCGTTCCTGAACATTTCCTTCAGGCCCTGGACAACACTCTCATGTCCGATAATGTCGCTGAACGGCATTATGCCCCTCCGGTCATTTCTCTCTGCGCCGAACCGCTTTCATGATTTCCTTCTTAACAAGCTCGTAAGTCTCTTGAATGTCCGCCCGCACCTTTATCACTTTAATTCTTTTTTTATTTTTTCCCGCCAGCCTGATGTAACCGTTTCTTACTTTTCTGTGAAATCCGAGGGGCTTCATTTCCATCCTGTCCCTGGGCCTCCGCGCCGCCGCCCGGGCGAGTCCTGTCCCGGCCGGCACGTCAAGGAGTATCGTAAGATCGGGTTTAATGCCGGATGTGGCGATGCGGTCCACGGCCTCGACATCTTTTACGGGCAGCTCTCCCGCGTACCCCTGGTACACGATTGTGGAATCGCTGTACCTGTCGCACAGAACGATCATCCTGCGCCTGATGGCCGGTTTTATCACTTCCTCCAGAAGCTGGCTGCGGTTGGTCTCAAAGAGGAGCAGTTCCGCCAGGCCGGAAATCTCCTTATGCTTGGGATCCAGAAGTATTTCCCTTATCTTCTCACCGACAAAAGTGCCGCCCGGCTCCCTTGTAAACATACACTTGTATCCCAGGCCCGACAAAAATCCGTAAATCTTCCCGGCATGCGTCGATTTACCGGAACCCTCCGGCCCCTCAAAGGAAATAAAAAGGCCCTTTTTCAGACTTTTCTGCGCCATATGGTTCCCTCTTTAGCGTCCTCGAGTATTATGCCCTTTGACAGGAGCTCGTCGCGTATCTCGTCGGCCCGCTTAAAATCCCTGTTTCGCCTTGCCTCGTCACGCTCTCCTATAAGACGGGATAAAGACGCGTCGCAGGCGCCGCCGGCATACTCCAGGTTAAGCCCGAAAACGCGCCCCGCGACGTCTTTTATGAAATCACCGGCAGCCCTCAATTCGGCGCGGGCCACGGCGTCCGGCTCCGGCTGTTCCAGGATCTTATTGCCCTCATCAACGCACATGAAAATCGCCCCCAGCGCCTGCGGCGTATTGAAATCGTCGTCCATGGCCGATTCAAAAGCCGCGCGCCACCTGTTTTCTTTATCATCCGCCCCGCCACCGCCGCGGCCGGCTTTCATGTCCGCCTTCTGAAGAAATATGAGTATTCTTTCTTTCGACCTCCTGACGGATTCGGCCTTTTCCCCGGTGAAATCCACCTGGTGCGAGTAATGGCTGAGCAGGAACATCAGTTTTAGGATATCCATATCCCCGTACCTGTCATGAAAATCGCGTATCGTTATAAAGTTACCGAGCGACTTCGCCATCTTCTGGCCGTTTATCGTGAGAAGCCCGTTATGTATCCAGTATTTCGCGCTTTTTTTGCCGGCCGAAACTGTCTGGGCTATCTCATTCTCGTGATGCGGAAATACCAGGTCAATGCCCCCTCCGTGTATAACAAAATCATCGCCCAGGAGCTTAGTGCTCATGACAGAACACTCTATGTGCCAGCCCGGCCTGCCGTCCCCCCACGGGCTCGGCCAGAAGGGTTCATCGGGTTTGGATGCCTTCCACAGCGCGAAATCCAGCGGGTCGCGTTTATTCTTGTCGAGGGCCACGCGCGCGCCCTCCTCCATCTGGTCGAGGCCCTGGCCCGAAAGACGCCCGTAATCGCGGAATTTTCTCACGTCAAAATAAACGTTCCCCGAAGATTCGTAAGCGTACCCCCGGCCGATGAGGAGGTTTATAAATTCGATCATGTCCCCTATGGTCTCAGTGGCCTTAGGCTCCGCGTCCGGCCGCGTAATGCCGAGCATGTCCATGTCTTCCCTGTAGACAGCCAGATACTTCTCGGAAACCTCACGCGCCTTGTCCGACAGGACAGCACCGGTCACATCCCCGGTCCCGGCCTCTTTACGCGCCCTGTCGATGATTTTGTCGTCGATATCGGTTACGTTTCTCACCAGCTTAACGTCTATCCCCCTGTACC
>JBDRBZ010000208.1:0-2754 GCA_043822175.1 Candidatus Omnitrophota bacterium | reverse complement strand
AAAAACTGAAAAACATGAACACGACTCCGGCCCTGCTCTCCTCACCAAGCTGGTGGAACGCCTCTGTAAGCTCGGGCCCCTGATCTCTCGAGATCGCCATGATATTGCAGGTCGTCTCGTACCCTTTATCCGCGAAGTTGTTGATTAAAAATATGGCCTTGTCGACTTCCTTTACATAACAGGCGACCCTTATCATGTCAACCGGGCTTTCTTTTTTCGGTTTCACATCATCCGGGTTTACGCGGCCGACATCAACCATAACCGACACTTTTGCCTTGGGCTCAACACCTTCTATGATCCTGGAGATAACATCGTCGTCGCAGAATTTCCACGCGCCGTATTCGTCGGCGGAAAACAATTCTTTCGAATTCTTATAACCCATTTCCATGTAATCGACGCCGGCCTGTGAAATGGCCTTATAGACATTATGCACGAATACGTCGTTAAAATCGTGATTGTTGATCAGGCCTCCGTCCCGTATCGTGCAGTCCAACACCTTTATCTGGGGTCTGTACATTTGTGCCTCCTAGTCATTGTTTTCATTTTGAATAACGCCCGGCAGGACGTTTATGCGCTCCAGCAGGCCGTCCGGTCCGAATATCAGGTATATTTTATCATTTGAGAACCACGAGGCCCCGGCCGGCTTGTAAACCCACTGCTCGGTGCCGTCAGCCTCCGGCATCGTGATAACCGGGTCACCATAATCCAGGGCCACGGTGCCTTTATCCGTGCCTGTAACAAGGCCGCCTGTGTTTATCGCCTTTAAAATGCGGTCAAACGCGGCTGACTCTTTGTCCAGCTCCCTCTGCATGTGTTTTTGGCTCTCCCCCACATCCATGAGGACCGAGATCCCCTCTCGTCCGTGTGAAACCGCGCAAACCAGTAAAAAAATAAGGCACGCGACGCAGCCAATCCGGCGTGTATTCATCAGCCACCTCCTGACGTACGTTGCCTGGCGTATTCATTCCACAAATCCTCAAACGTCTCGGATGAGATAAGAAATTCCTCATCAATGGCGTTAGCGTAATGCCGCCCGCTCTTGATCCTCGCGAGAAGACCCCTGACCCCGTCCCAGCCCCATTTGTCCAGCATAAATAACACAGCCGTATAAGCGCCTTCATAGCTGAGCGCGGCACGTTCGGGGGTATCAAGCGACATAAAACCGCGGTCAACCCCTTCCAGCGTCAGCCTGCCTCCTCCCGCCAGGAAACTCTGCACGCGGCCGGTCGGCATAGGCGCATATCTTGACTGTTCATAGCACGCGATGCCTTCATTCAACCATAACGGGCAGCGTCCGTCCGTCACGATGGAAATAACCGCGTGCGTATATTCATGCGCCATCAGAGCGGTAAAGAGCTCTTCATCCGCCCCGGCCTTAGCCGGGATCCTTATGCTTCCGTCGTAAAACCCCTGAACGATATACGGCTGCTCGAATACGTCCCGAAAATCCTCTTCATCATAAAGTATCAGCGGCGTGTCCGCTGCCGGATAACATCCCAGGTCACGGCCGACTGCGCCGTAAATACCCTCCAGGGTCTCCCCGATCCGGGCCTTATCAAAAACGTAGTCCTTATCGGCGCGTATATCGAAAAATTTGGCGTCCACCGTCGACATGTCTCTTTTCGCGTCAATATCGCGTTCGGCAACCCTCAGCTTGCGCGCCACTTCCGTGTTATCCGGCTCCAGGCTGAGAGCCTTTGACCAGTAAAAAGCCGCCATGTCGGGCCTTGACTTCCTGTTATAGGACTCGGCCAGAAGGTCAAGTGTTTCAAACCTGTTCCAGAGCGCGTATGACGACTTAAGGCAGAGCAGCGCGGTATTGTGATCGTTCTTATTAAACTGACGGACAGACATGTTATACAGGTAGTTTGAAACAGATTTGCGGGCCCGTTTGGATTTCATGGCCATGTTCACACCTTCGCTCAACGACTGAAGCGCGTCATCAAAGCGGCCGTTTTCGGACTCATCTATACCCTGTTTGCAGTAATAGTAAGCCAGGTTAAAAATTGCGCCCGAATCATCCGGGGCGGCGCCGTATGCCTCTTTAGCCAGCGCTACCGCATCTCCGGTCCTGCCGTCATAATCCGCTGCTGCTGCGGCTTTCAGATACGCGTATACGAGATTGTCCCGAATGTCCAGATTTTGGGGAGACTCCGCATATGCCTTTTTAAACAGGCCAAGAGCTTTTTTATATTTACCGGCCTCGATAAGGGCATGCCCTTTTCTGACATATTCGTACAGGCCTGTGCCTGTCCCGGTCCTCATTAGCACGATATATCCTGCTGCCAGGAAACCGAGGAGCGCGGCTGTTAAAAGTAATACGGCACGGTTACTTTTTTGCCCAGGCATGTTCTTTGGGGATGTCAGGCCTTAATCGAGCTGGCTGACGGCTTCCTGCATCATGGGCATAATGGCCTGTGTTTCTTCTTTTGTCAGCCTGCCCAGTTTCGCGAAACGCCATTCACCGGTCGCCCCCCTGTTCTCACGCGATATCTGGAGCTTTCTCCGGCCCTCATTATAGGAATACACGCTTACCGTGATACGGTCGGTTTCAGATTCCCATGACTTCGTGAAAAGGCAATTGTCCAAACTACTGTCATACGGCATTTTTTCCCCCTTCTTTACTTGTTATGATTACGTCCTAATTAAGTTTATAAATTATACACTGATCCCCGCATAATCTCAAGCGAAAACTTGCGGCAGTAATGTCAAGATAATTGGGCGCTTTCATATTTGTCATTCCCGCGTAAGCGG
>JBDRBZ010000207.1:0-12851 GCA_043822175.1 Candidatus Omnitrophota bacterium | reverse complement strand
TATTGTGAGTTACTATTAAATCCATCTCATGGCCTCGGATGATATTTTTTGTGTATTCCCTTGAGCCGGGATTTATTAATATGCGTGTATAGTTGCGTCGTGGAGATATCCGCGTGCCCAAGCATTTCCTGGACGCTTCTTAAATCCGCCCCTTTTTCCAGAAGGTGCGTCGCGAAAGAGTGCCTCAGCGTATGAGGCTTTATGGCCCGCTTAATGCCGGCCTGCCGGGTATATTTCTTTATCATCTTCCAGAACGTCTGTCTTGATATCCGTTTTCCGAGGCGTGACAGAAAAAGATGGCTGTCGCTTTTGTCACCGGCCAATCCGGGACGTGACTTTTCCAGGTAGCGTTTTATATATAAAGACGCCGTCTTACCGAGAGGCACGACCCTCTCCTTGCCTCCCTTGCCCGAACATTTAATGAAACCTATGTCAAGATTGACACCGCTTAAAGGAAGCCCCGATATCTCCGAAACCCGCATACCGGTCGCGTATAAAAGCTCAAGGGCGGCCTTATCCCTGAGGCCCCTCGCGTCCCTGGTATCCGGCGCGGCCAGCAATTTATCGACTTCCGGCATATTCAGGCATTCGGGCAGAGACCTCACAAGCCTGGGAGAATCAAGCACGCCCGCCACATCATCTTTTAACAAACGTTCCCTGACGAGAAACCTGTAAAACACCTTTATCGCGACAAGGGACCTTGAGATGGAATTGGACGATATGCCGCTGTCTTTCCTGGAAAGCATAAAGTCCGTAATGTCCCTTCTCCTGACGGCCGCGATATCTTTTTTGCCGCGGCTCTCGAGATAATCGGCAAACTGCCTTAAATCATTACCGTAGCTTATGATCGTATTCCTGCTCAGGCCTCTTTCCACCAGAAGATAATCAAGAAAGTTTTTAATCCATTCTCTCATGCGCGGCCGCCGTTCTGTTTTAACGCCGGGTTACAGGAAAGGGTTATGATCACGCTCATGCCCTATGGTTGAGGCCGGGCCGTGCCCCGGATAAATCACCGTATTATCACTGTAGCGCATCAGCTTTTCCACGGATTTTTCTATGTCCCTTGTGTCCGCGAAAGGGATATCCGTCCTGCCGATACCTTCACAGAAAAGCGTATCACCCGTAAAAAGGCTCCCCTCGCACTCTAGGGCCATGCTGCCCGGCGTATGGCCGGGCGTATCGATGACTTTAAACGCGAGCCCTTTCACATATACGGAATCACCGTCCCTGACGACCCTGGCAGGGTCAATGCCGGGCATGGAATAGCCCATCATGATTGCCAGATTCTTTACAGGATCTCCCAGGAATCCGGCATCCGCTTCATGTATGATCACAGGATACCCGAAATCATTGTCCCCGCCTATATGGTCATAGTGGCCGTGAGTGTTCACGGTATACTTCACGGTAATCCCTTTTGAGGATATAAAATCAGCAACTCCTTTATCGTAAACAGCGGGATCTATGAGTATGCCTTCCCCTGTCTCGCCGTCATAAGCCAGGTAACAGTTAGTCTCGATAGGACCCAAGACAAATGTCTCGACCAGGAGCATGGCTACTCAACCTTCCCTTCGGGTTCCCCGCTGCCGTAGCGCGGCCTGAAAGCCGACCGCATATACGGCTCCATTTTCGTGTAAGTGAAATTTATTTTTACCATCATGAATTCCTTCTTGAGCACGCGCTGCACGCGCGTCTTCTGGCCCGGGGTAATTCTGCCGGCGCTCATGTCTTTTTCGATGCCTTTCAGCGTATCGATATGCCTGTCAAGCTCGTTACCCTTCTCATCCACCAGCATGCCCCGCATGTCCTCGAGGTTGCCTATCATCTGGCGGATGCAGACCAGGTCATTCTTGGGGTTATCACCCAGGTTTTCGTTGATCTCGGTATTCCAGCTGCGCCAGTAAATATAGTGTTTCTTGTACAGCTCGATTGACGGCGTGACCTTGTACTCCTTTATCCCCAGGTACTGGGGCGTTTCCTCTTTTTCTTTCTTCTTCCTGATAAATTTCTTCCTGAGGGACGCGCACCCGGTCATCGCGCCTGCGCAAAAAACGGCTGCCAGCATAAGCACGAACACACGCCTGCCTGTATACTTCATTTTTCACCCGTCATCTTTCTGAATTCCTCCTCATTGAGAACAGGAACCCCTAATGCCTTTGCCTTGTCCAGTTTTGACCCCGGCTCCTCCCCGGAAACCAGGAAATCGGTCTTCTTGCTCACGCTCGACGCGGCCCGGCCGCCCAGACGCCTTATCAATTCCTCGGCCTCGCCCCTCGAATAACGCTTAAGCGTGCCCGTCACAACGAATGTCTTTCCTGAAAGTTCACCGGCCGCGCCGGCCGCGGTTTTTTCCGACACCTTTACACCCGTTTTTTTCAGGCGCTCTATTACTTTGATGTTAGCGGGCGTGCCGAAAAAATCACGGATGCTGGCGGCCATGACCGGGCCTATTTCAGGCACCTCCTTCAACGACTCATCGCTTTCCCTGCTTAATTTCTCGATCGACCCGTACCGCGAGGCGAGCACCCATGCCGCATGAGCCCCTACATGCCGTATGCCCAGACCGAAAATAAGCCTGTTCAACGCGTTGCCTTTGCTTTTCTCTATCGCGTTTATAAGATTGCCGGCGCTCTTGTCCTTAAACCTCTCAAGTTTGAGCAGGTCATCTTCGGTAATGCCGTACAGGTCACTGAAATCCCTGATAAGCCCTGCATCGATAAGCATGGCGGCGACGGCCTTGCCCAGGCCCCTTATATCCATTGCGTCTCTCGAGGCAAAATGAATTATCTTCTGCATGAGCTGGGCGGGACAGGCCACATCGTCGCACCTTAACGCCACTTCATCGGGATCCCTGTGAAGCGGAGATCCGCACGAAGGGCATTTGCGCGGCGGATGTATCGCCTTTTCATGACCGGTCCTCTTACTTTTCTCGACACTGATCACCTTGGGTATTATCTCGCCGGACTTCTCGATCCGCACATGGTCGCCTATCCTCACGTCGAGCCTTTCTATTTCGTCAAAGTTATGAAGCGTCGCGCGGGATACTGTAGTCCCGGATATCCTCACCGGTTCCATGATCGCCACCGGCGTAATCGCGCCGGTCCTGCCTACCTGGAACAGCGCCTCTTTCAGCTTCGTAACGGCCTGTTCGGCCGGAAATTTATAAGCCATGACCCACCTCGGCGCCTTCGACGTGGCGCCGAGCCTCTGCTGGTCCTCGAACGAATTCACCTTCACGACCATTCCGTCCGTCTCGTAATCCAGGCCTGCCCGCTTCCCCTGCCATGAATCACAATACTCTATCACCTCATCTATCGTCCCGCACAAGCGGTAGTGCGGGTTAACGGTAAAGCCCGCGCCTTTAAGATATTCAAGGGCATCATGCTGCGTGGCAAACGGGCTGCCTTCTCGATAACCCACACCCCAGGCGAACATCTCGAGGCGGCGCCGGGCTGTCTCTTTAGAATCCAAAAGCTTTAATGAGCCGGCGCACGCGTTCCTGGGATTGGCGAACAGGTCTTCCCCCTCGGCCTCTCTCTCATCGTTCAATTGCTCGAACATCTTCCTGGACATGTATGCCTCGCCCCGGACTTCCATGACTTTCGGGACACGCGCGCCTTTTGACTCAATCTGCCGCGGCACAGACTTTATCGTCAGGATGTTCTTCGTAACGTCATCGCCCTCGATGCCGTCGCCGCGCGTCGCGCCGCGGACGAGGCGGCCGTCCCGGTAAAGCAGGTTGATGCTGGCGCCGTCTATCTTGAGTTCGACGACATATTTAACGCTGTCGCGGCCGAGCCCTTTTTTTACGCGTTTATCGAATTCCCTGAGTTCATCATGAGAATACGTATTGTCCATGCTCAGCATAGGCGCCATGTGCCTGACGGTGGCAAACCTCTCGGAAACATCACTCCCCACCTTCTGAGTGGGGGAATCAGGGGTTACAAACTCAGGATATTCTTTTTCAAGGGCGGCTAGCTCATTGTACAGCGTGTCATATTCGGTATCGGACACAGAAGGATTATTCTCGACATAATACAGCCTGTTGTGCCTGTTTATGAGTGACTTTAACTCATCTATGCGCTTTTTTGCGTCTTTCCTTTTCATCACGTCACCTGACGGTTTCTCACATGCCGCTTTCTAATCTGTAGGCCAGCATCTCGGGCAGCCCGGCTTCCAGTATTTTCCGTTCCGCGGTCTTAATATCATAATCAACCCTTTCGATATCTACCGACCTTCTTACTGTGTCATAAACAACGTAGCATGCCCTATTATCCCCGTCTCGCGGCTGGCCCACGCTTCCCGCGTTAACGATGTATCTGGCGTTCGAGGCGAGGCGCATCTTATTCATATACGAATACCGGATACGGCCGTTACGCAGTTCAAACACCCCGGGCACATGGGTATGCCCCACGAACAGTATCGCGCTTTCCAGCCGGCCGAATGAATCCTGGGCCTGATCAATGCTTATCATGTATGAGAATACCTCAGGCTCATGAAGAGTGCCGTGAACAAGCGTAAACAGTTTTCCGTCATTCTCTATATACTTAAGTGTTTCGAGATATGCCAAAGACTGCTCATCGAGCGCTGTCCCGGTCCATTCGACGGCCGTTCTCGCCTTGGCGTTAAAATTAAACACATCCGCTTTGCCGACACACGCGGCATCATGGTTACCGATGACTATAATCGGATCCAACCGCCTGATAAGATTTACGCAGGCCACAGGATCGGCGCCGTATCCTACAATATCCCCTACACATACGTACCTGTCTATGGCCTGGCCGGACAGCGCGTTAAGCACGCTGTGAAGCGCCTCTAAGTTTGAATGTATATCCGAGATTATTCCGTACCGCATATTAGCCGTATTCTAATAAAATCTTACCCTAAAACCCTTAAATTCGTCCTTATAATCCAGCCATTCCACGGCCGTGTCCTCTATGTAATGCTGCATTACATTCTTGATCGCCCGGATAAGCCCCACAAGCGCCTCCTCCTCGCCTTCGGCCATTACTTCGACCGTACCGTCAGGCACATTGCGCACCCAGCCGGTTACGCCGGCAGAATTAGCGGATTTTTCGGCTGTCCACCTGAAGCCGACCCCCTGTACGGTTCCCGTGTAAATAATGTGCAGTCTTTTCCTGGACATGGTTAAGATGGCATAGAATTAATGGTCGGGAAGGCGGGATTTGAACCCGCGGCCTCTTGGTCCCGAACCAAGCGCGCTAGCCAAACTGCGCTACTTCCCGATACTATAAGAATATAGTATTATAATACCTAACGCATGCGCGGTCAATAGCTAAGGCTTTAACTCCGTCACGAAACAGCCCGGAATTCAGGTTTTCATAAATTAAGAATATATCCGGGAACGCATTGTTGCGAGGTGTGAGGAAGGGGGGAGAAGGGACGCTCCCCTTCCCTCCCATCCGGCTTCAACGCCTCCTGCGGTAAATTTATATTATATAACCGCGTGAATCCCGGGCTGTTTCGTTCCTCCATTAGTACCAGCGTCCGGGCGATAATATACCGTTGGCATAGGGGGAAGCACGGGCGCGAAATGACCGGGAAGAGCCTTGAGCGGGGCGTTTTTTTCGAGCCCCATGGATCACCCGTGTAACGTATGCGAGAAAAAAACCCGAGCAAAATTTCCTCGGAGGGGAAATTTTGCGTCCCCGCGAAAGGCTCTTCCCGGTCATTTTCTTACGCGGACTTTGAGAAAAGCTCGCGGACCCGGCGGATATCGTCCGCGGTACCTGAGAATTCTATGATCCTGGGGAGTTTCCTTACGATCCATAAAGCTTTATTTCGCAGATTGCCGAGGAGAGCGGCCGGGACGGCCTCGCCCGTGAACAGCCGGTACGTTATATCAAACAGTCTCTCGTCATTGTTCAGAATCGCCGCGCCCATGAGCGCCATGGCGTTAAAGTTTAAAAACCTTATGGTCTTGGTGTCAAGTTTCGAATCCGGCATGGCCGATACAACGCAGTAGTTTGGGTTGCCGTCATCATCTTTCAGCCGCACTTCAACCCCGTGAGAATCGACCATCGGCTTATCGTCCTTAAGTCCTCCTGTTAAAGCGCCGTCATCCATGATAACCACCTTGTACCCCTGCCCGCGCAGCGCGCTTACTTCATCGGCCAATTCAGGCATCGAGACATCCCCGACCTCGACAACATTTCCCACGTACTCACGCAAGTCCTGCTTCATACGCTGATACCCGCTTTGAAGCGGGCTGTCAATAAAGCCGTCCTTCTGTCCGCTCAATTTTTGAGCCAGATTTTCTTTTAGAATAACCGCTATTTTCTTTAACTCGATTCTGCCGCCCGGCCTGAGCCGTGTCCGGGCAACCGCTTCACTGGTAAGCCCCTCAATATCAGAAAGGTCATCGTCCTTTGCCCGGACAGTTGACGCTGTCCTAACCGGTACGGAAGATGCGTTGCTATCGGCCAGTACGTTTGCGACACGAATGCGCGTACCCCGCCCCTCTACGACATCCGCCGTAAAATCAGGCAATTCCTGCAGAATACTTAGGCCTGCCCCGTCTCCCTGATTGGGATCATAACCGCCTTCGTTCATGAAAAACCTTTCTGCCCTTTCCGCATCTGTTATGTTCAGGTGTTTCCCTTCCAACGGGCCCCTGCTGCCGGATTGGTCCATACTGATAAGTTCAACACGGCAACCACCCGCATCCTGTTTAATAATGCGCACCAGCAAAACCCCTGCCTGAGCGTATTTAGCGACATTCCAATAAAGTTCTCTGGCAGCCGAGGCCGCGGCCCCGGCCCCGCTTTCATGCATATACTTTATTATGCGATTAACTTCCTCTATCCTGTTGTTTTCCTCATAAGAATACATCTGTTCGTATAAATCCTGGGATGGCCAGTCAGCAGTCCAATTAATAAAAAACGGTGCGTAGCCGAATTCCTTAAGCTTTTCTGCGAACTCTTTCACCCCTTCATTCTTAGCCATATTCCAGGTCGGCTCTTCAAGCATGACCATCCGCCACAATTCATCTATTAACGCGTTTCTCTGCCTGACCGTTTCTTCAGCATCGGATAATTGCGGAAGCGCGCGCTCATCCTTTAAAATTAACGTCTCCAACCGGCCCTCTCCGCTGCGGACAGTCGAAGCCGTTTGAGACGGTTGTATTCTTTGCTGCACCCTCATATTCCATCCGTAGTCCCTGTGAAGGACCACTTCCGTTTTCTGATACTTTATAAAGCTGTATTTTTTTCGACGCTTTTTCTTAAGCAAGAATGACCACATCCGCATCTCATCCGAATCGAGTTCGCCTTCTTCCGTAAAGCTGGCGCCGCATTCGGCTATGGCCTCTGCCGGCTTCCCTTCTTCAGGGAAATCGAAATACTTCCATTCGTCATCCTTGCGGACAAGGGTGATCGCCGGCATGTCCGGAAGCGCACTATCTCCTCTCTTTCGCGATGTTGAAGCTGTTAGGAGGAATTCGGCATCGGGTTTACCGAAAACCTCTAATCCTATAGATCGGATCAGTTCCCGCACCCTATTAAGATCGAAATGTCCTATCCTTGACACCCCTCTTCGCGCGTCGATTGCCTTGGTATAATGCTCAACCGCTCCGGGCGAGCCGGACTGATACTCGTTCTCAAAACACCATTTTTTCACGTCAATAAGCCCGCGGATGTGGCCGGTAAAGGATATCCTGGAAGTCGGCAAGGGTTCTTTGCCCATGGCACGCTCTAACTTCAACACATGGGCGAGCCTCGTCTTGGACCACGTTTCTGTCAGAACTGTCTCTGCGGCAAATTCAACGATATCTTCCTCTGCCCTTAACGCGTCCCCGGGCGGCACTAAGCCCTTCTCAATCATGTGTATGCCGATTGTTTCATGAATCAGTTTGAGGGCAAAATAGTCATGTATGACTTCTTCGCCATATCCCAACCGTTCCGCAACCAGTGCAGCCGTGCCTCTTAATTCATCGGCAAACATGATTTTAGCCGGTCCGAGCCCTCCGGGGTAGGCCTCACCGACCGCGTCAGCTTCAAGCTTCGGCGCATATTGTATCATCCCGCTTTCCGCGGCCCCCTTAGCTATACGAGCAATAAGCCTACCCAATACTGAATCCTGAGGTACTGCCTCATCCAATACCCTGAAAGCGCCGTTTAAATATGCGGCCTCGACAGGCCGTATGATACCGGGACCGCCGCTTATCTCATACATCAAGGGAGACGTATTGTCTTCACTCCTTGAAGTCGAACCCGTACCCACCCTGCGTATATTGTCCAGGGCCAACCCCATGAAACGTCTAAAGGCATTACTATCCTCGTAAAGCCTGCTGACCGCGTAAGGATTGAATAAACGCCCTTCGGGTACAGCAGGCAAGTTCGCGGACAAAAGGAATTGGCTCGCCTCTGACCCGGCGCCTTGCGCCCTGATTTCAGCCGTTACCCTTTGTAAAACCGCGATCGCCGCTTCCGCTATAGGCTGATAATCCCGTGGACTGCCAAAACCCGGCACCTGCCTGCCTGCGGCCTTGAGTCCGTGCCCTGTTTCAGCCAGATGCTTCCATATGCCTAAAACAGAAAACGCAAGCAGTGTCCTGCCTGTCAAGTCCTGATCTGCCGATTCCAGGTACTGGATTATATATTCTGCCGTATAGGGGCTTGAATTACTTAAATAGTATGCGGCTTCTATCCTGATATCATCAGGAAGTGCCGCATCACACGATATATCGCAAACGGTTTTTAAGAAAAGCTCTTCACCTTTGATAAAACCGTCGAGCCCATACTTGCTCATCCGAGATAACCTGAACAGGATGCCATGAGCGATATCGTTAACCTGTAATAATTCATGGCCCATCGGATGAAGAATTTCCGTCCGGTCATGCTGAAGAAAAAGAAGCGCTGCAACAAGCGGTCTTATATTGGTCAAATCCTCTTCCCAGCTCACCCCGGTGTCAAAAACCAGCCTGTATAATCCGGAAAGAGCGTCATGCATTGTCTTGGGAACAGATAAACCCCTGATCAACGCCGGCACTCGCGGAACATTTGCATCTTCTTCACTGCGGGCTGTTGACGCGGTCCGGGTAGGGCCGCTTGGTTTTGCACCCAGGAAATCAAACTTATGCCGGTTTCCGTATATACCGACAAAGCACATGACTATCTTGTCATAAAATCGCTCAATCTCGGCGCCTATAAATGAATCATTTTGCCATGGCCACGTGTTAATGATATTGCGTACAGAATTCCGCACCGCACTTATCGCGCTTTCGGCCTGACTCCTTAAAGCGGGGTCTTTTGTTTCTTTTATCGCGGTCTGAAGCAATGCCTCAAGGGCCGCCATCCTTAAGTAGTAAAATCTCATTACCTTAAGCGTTCTCATGCCCGAACTTGAAAACGGGAAATTGTCAGGACGGCCGATCTCTTCCGGCTGAAACTTAAGCCCTTCAGTGACAGCGTCCAGTTGTCCGCACAATTCCCGGACATATTCTGCAAGATATGAATAATAGACTTCGGTATTGGTAAGTTTTGCCCGAACACCCTTGGCCCTGTAGATATGACGTTCTGCCAGCTGCATGCCGATAATATCACAGAGTATTTCATCAAGCCTGACTGTCAGCTGGTCCGCAAGGTCATCACATACGGCAGACTTGTTCATGACATACGTCATAATTGGAAAATTATCGCTGTCAAATGAATCTGTAAGACACGGTTGTATTTCAGGCGGTAATATTTCGGAAATCAACTCAAGATTGGCGGCATTGTCCTTAAGCATGGCCAGGATGTTGTGCCCTAATTCGTGCGCCAGGACAAATGAGGTTACTTTTTTATAGTCAAGGCGGGTATTATCATAATAGGCCAGATTTACGATTATTGTATTGGATTTTACGTCAACCATGGCCAGAGGCGATTCAATCCGCGGCTCAGATGCCGCAAACATCGGCTGAGGCGGCCTCACATGCATTGTCCCATAATTCCGGTGCAGCAGCTGCGACGATTGGACGTGACAGCTCACTTCTGCCATTATAAAATCATCTAAAGCATTTTTCCCTTCACCGCGCGCCGTTGACGCGGTCCGGGTAGGGCCGTTACCGGCCAACGCAGAGAATGCAGCCCTGATTTTTTGCAGCATGATCTCTTTTTTTGCGGGCGATATCGGCCATGCGGAAACCTGGGCCGCGAGTTCGCGTTCCGCGTCACTAAGAGAGATTTCGCCTCCTGACTCTTCGGTCTTTCGGGCGGCGTCAGCCACCCAGGCCATGGCGAGCCCTTCCGCAATCTCTGCAAACGCCGCATCATTCTCATCGGCGCTCTGGAGGAGGTAATACCGGGCAAGCGTGTTATTTTTCACGCTGAAATGCTCGGCAACGCCGCTGGAATCGGCCAAAAACAGGCATGCGACGGCTATCGCCGTAAGCCTAAGCATACACAGCCGTGTTTTACGCGGATTGCGCAAGAGTTTCCATGCATCCATTGATCACCCTCAATTCATCAGGATTGGTTGCAGTCATAGGGCGCAACACGAAATTCAGCTCTTCTATGAACAATTTCGGATTCTCTTTAAACCTATCAAGAATCCTGTCCTCGTGATATACGGATTGAGTCAGAAATTCATAAATATTGAAGAACTGAACTCCGCTATCGTTAATATACGCCTGGCCTACCGCTACAATACCCTCAATCGGCACCAGGTCAAAGGCGCCAAGCGCCGGCCTGTCCAGATTGATATACATAACCCTTGCCCGGGCTTTTTCTAAAGCGGCCACAGAGCTGTCGTCCAGCATATTAAGCGGCAGTATAGTGACCGTATTGTCATTCACGGTTTCCGGGCGGCAGGCAAATGCCACCAAATCCTCTAAATCGCCAAAACTTATTGTGCGGTCAGTATTTCTTGTCATGCGCTCTATCCTGGTAAGTAGGCCTGTCTGGCCCGGCCCGCCGTATCCCTTCCATATCTTAATCACACACGGCCTGTCCTGAACCGCCCGCTTCTTGTCACGCGTATTAATATAATTTATAATATGCAATTTCCATATATTCTGCATCAGCGCTTTCTCACTTTCAGGGATATCACGCTGGCGAAAAGGCCATACTGTCCTGCCTTCCGCATCGGTAAAGTGCACATCCTTCAAAAGGCTTAATATCGTTCTGCCAGAGTACTGCGTAATCAATCGGATGATCGTATCAGATAAATTGCACAGGCCCGGCTCCGCAGGGACCAGGATTCCCAGCGCTTCCAGCGCCGGATAAGGGCCTCTTATCCTAATACCTTCGCTTTTGGCACTGGCTAACATACTCCTGTCATCTATCAGGTCATCCAAAAAGTCCGCTGGCATTTGGGCCTCATCCTCATCTGCGCTGAATACCCTGTCCCGTATCCCGCGGGCGACCCTTCCGATCGGCCCCCTGTCAAGGCATACAAGCTCCAGCCTTTCCCGGTTGTCCTCGCGCAGACTTTCGATTTTTCTGATTATTCGAGCGATTTCAAATTCGTCAGGCACAGGGATATCAATAGAAATGCGTTTTTCGGGAAGCGGCAGTTCCCACCTGGTAACAGAAATAGTTAAACGGCTTGTATTACGGTCATAAGTAACAGAAAACTCGTCCTCACCCAACATTATCGGAAAACCTATCTGGGGAGTGTTCTTGCCGCCGTAGGAGTCAACCTTTCTGGCATAGTCAGTAAAAAAATTGCTGAGATAAAACAGACCCGCCGCATAACTGGTAACAACTACCCTTAAACCGCGGTTTCCCCTTTCGGTCAGGTTTTGCGCCTCTACAGTCGCGCCGGCAGGGTTGCTATGTCCCAACACATTGCCTGCCATTTCCTGTAGCGCACGGCCGGGCATCAAATCACTATCCATTCCTATAGCGCTTAATTGCTCTTGACATCGTACGGGCACCATTTCGCTATCATAGTCACCTCTGGTCAGCGCAACCGTTAATGATCTCTTGCCGTACACCGCTGTCCTAGTGTCCTTATCGGTAACACTCTTAACCCAGGACCACGGTATATAATGTGGGATCCCGCACACAGTCCTGTCATGCGAAAGCCCCAAAACACTGTTACCCGCGGGAACCTCTACCTCATAGACATAACGCCCGAATCCTCCCGCGGCGGCCATATCCGAAACCGCACGTATGATCGATCCTATGTTATTACCTTCTGTGTCGTGTACCGCCCCCTGCCGGGCCGCGTTGTCCGCATACCATTCTTCCCCCTTTTCCCTTAGAAGGCGTGACAAAGTTTCAAACGAAAACAGGACCGCCTCATACTTTTCGTCAGCCGTAACGCCTGCAATTTGAGGCCAGGGCACCCCCCTCATCCTTTCCGTATAAAGCCTTGCCGCGGGGCTGAAATATCCGGTTTCCCTGAAGTACTCATGCGGTTCATCCGATCCGAAATAAAGCGTCGTATTCCGATCCAGTACAACTCTGTTTGTCAACCACTCCGGCAGATCTGATAGGCCGTGAGCCGTTAAATTGATGTCCCCGTCTTCTTCGTTCAGGCCCGCTTCCAGGTAAGCGGCATATACCCTCTCCAGATCAACGTAATAATCGCTGCCTGTATTATCGAAAGTCACCGCTCCGTATATACGAGCGAATAATTCACTATTCATGCCTGATTTATGCGCCAAAAATTTCACTCTATCGTCCCCGACAATCCATTTTCGCATATCCCCGTAACTAAACCCCCTCCCCCTCCGCGCGATCTCCCAATTGATAATGTGCGCCTCTTCCTGCAACAGAAGGTCATGGTCATGATAAAACGCGGCATCAATATAGATAACCGGCATCCCTTTTTCCCTGCCTATACCCAGGTGGGTGGCCTGCCCCTTATTCCTGAGAAGCCCGTGTATTTTGACAATCTTGATATCCTGA
>JBDRBZ010000206.1:0-2059 GCA_043822175.1 Candidatus Omnitrophota bacterium | reverse complement strand
AGGATCATAAAAGCCAAAGAGGCGGGACTCAATACGGTCAGCTCATATATACCGTGGGGATGGCATGAACCGAAAGAAGGAAAAGCCGATTTCAAAGGCGATACCAAGCCAGGGCGCGACCTTCTGGGTTTCATAAAACTATTGCAAAAACACGGCCTTTATTTCTTCTCCCGGCCCGGCCCCATAACCCACGGTGAAATAAAACACTCCGGCCAGCCGACCTGGCTAATCGAGAACTATCCTGAAATCCGCTTGAAGAAAAAAGACGGCAGCGAGTTACATCCGGATTTCGTCTCGCACATGCATCCGACATATTTAAAAAAAGTCGAGAGATGGTACTCTAAAGTAATGCCGATCATCGCGAAAAACCAGGTGACGGCCGGCGGCAACGTGATCGCGGTCCAGCTTGACAACGAGATAGGCATGATAAACTGGCTATCAAGGCACTTCGATTATAGCCAGACGACAACGGCGCTTTACTGGAAGTACCTTAAAGAAAAATACGGCGATATCAAGGATTTAAACAAGGAATACCGGAGCTCGTACCTGTCTTTTGATGAAATAGAGCAGCCCGCGGGCAATGTAGACGAATCCGGGATGACCAGATACTGGGACTGGGCTTTATTCTGCCGCAGATACTACGCTTTATTCTATAAGACCCTTGCCGATATGGCGAGGAAACTCAAGATAAACGTCCCGTTTGTCGCCAATATCGCTCATTTCCTGGATTACAGTACTTGCGGCAGGGGTATCCAGGGCATGATGACGACCTCTATGTTCAGGGATTTCCGCCTTTACGTGCCGGAGGTCATCTTCGGTGGGGCCTACCAGATGCGAAGGCTTGACTACGAAAATTTTCACGATGTCGCAATAATATCCGAGATGGTAAAGATGATAACAAAACCGGGAATACCGAGTTTTGTGGTCGAGCTGCAGAGCGGGATAATGAACGACAGGCCCAGGCTGTACCCGCAGGATGTCGACCTGAATTTAAAGACGTCTGCCGCCCACGGATTAAACGGTTTAAACTGTTACATGTTCTGCGGAGGCACAAGCCCCAAAGAACTTGCATTCCGCAGCTCCTATCATGAATGGCAGGCTCCGATCTCATCGGAGGGAAAGGAAAGATCCCATCTGCTGCCGATCAGGGAATTCGGGGAATTCCTCAAGAAGAACGGCACGGACCTGGCCGCCACAAAGAAGGCGTCTGATCTGTCGGTCGGTATTTATATGCCGTATTATATGACCGAATACCTCCGCGGCCCTTTTATAGATAACATAGTCTCTCTAAGGGACAGGCTCTTCTTTGACGGCATAGGACGGTTATTGCTACTGTCGGGCCTGAATTTCAATTTTATGGATATCGAGAGGGCCTCCCAGGCGGAATTGAATAAAGCGCCGTATCTTTGCGTATTCAGCCTTGATTTTATGGATAAGGCGACCCAGCAAAAACTGGCGCAATACGTAAGACAGGGCGGTAACCTGATACTGTATTATCAGGTGCCGGACAAGGACCTCTCGCTGAGAACCGAGACCTGTCTCATCGACTCCCTGGGGATAGGCGAGATCGCCAAAAGCCGGGAGAACCTGATCAGTATCGACGGCAAGGATTATCTGACCGAGGCTGAGACCTCAGTCTTTAAGGCCGGGAACGCGAAGGTCCTGGCGAGGACCATGAAGGGAAACAAGCCGTGCGCTATAAAGAAAAAGGTCGGAAAGGGGCAGGTGTTGATCGTCGGCTTCGGGCTCACCCATACCTTCGATTATCATATAGACATAACCCGTCAAATGTGCCGGGAGATAGGGGTCAAGGCACCCGATGACTCGCTCTCACCCGATTTACACCGAGTAAAAAGAGAAAACAGGAAAACCAGATTCACCTTTATATTTAATTACCACGATGAACCGAAATCCGCGGTCGTGGAAAAACGACGCATCGCGCTTAAGAGCAGAAGTGCCGCGATCCTGAAAGATGAAAAATAAAATATTTTTCTCGCTGTCTTTGTCTTTTTTAGTCGTTATCGCCACCGTGAACTGCCGTTACGCGCAGGCATGGGTC
>JBDRBZ010000205.1:0-3209 GCA_043822175.1 Candidatus Omnitrophota bacterium | reverse complement strand
TTCCCGAACCTCTGTATCGATGCCGAGCTCAAACCTATCTCGCCCAGGATACCCCTGACATCTTCTGTCTTGACGGGGCTGTCAAATTTAAACTGCTGTATGGTGCCGCCCGTAAAGTCAATGCCGAAATTGGCGTCCCCGCGCTTAAAGAACATTGACATGCCGGCCACCAGGACCACAAGCGACAATGTATATGCTATCCTGCGCACTCCGATAAAATTTATTTTCGTGTTATTTATCAGGCGGAGCATGCGGAGTTTTTCGATTTTCCTGTCCCCCGTAGTCATGAGATCCAGTATTACCCTCGTAACCACCAGGGCCGTGAACATGCTTGAAAGTATGCCGATGCTCAAGATCGTGGCGAATCCCCTGACAGGGCCCGTACCGAACTGAAAAAGCACCAGGGCCGCTATCAGCGTTGTCACGTTAGCGTCGAGAATGGTAATGAACGCCCTGCTGAAACCGCTTTGTATGGCCGCCCTCATGGATTTCCCGAGATCAGACTCCTCCCTGATCCGCTCAAATATAAGCACGTTTGCGTCAACCGACATGCCTATCGTGAGCACAAGACCCGCGATGCCCGGCAGGGTCAATGTCCCGTGAAAATACGCAAGCGCGCCTGTAATAAGCACTATGTTCAGAATAAGCGCAAAATCCGCTATCAGGCCGGCCAATAAATAATATGCAGCCATAAATACAAGCACGGCGATACCGCCTATAACAACGGCCCTCAGGCCCTGCTCGACAGAATCCCTCCCGAGGGTTGGCCCGACAGTCCTTTCCTCGATTATGTTGACAGGCGCCGGAAGCGCGCCGGCCCGCAATATTATCGAAAGGTCATTTGCCTCATCTACGGAGAAATTACCCGAGATCTGGGCCCGCCCCGAGGGAATTCTTTCCCTTATGACAGGCGCGGAATTCACTACGCCGTCGAGCACTATGGCCAGCCTGCGCCCGACATTCCGCCCGGTAACATCGGCGAATATCTCGGTCCCTTTAGCGTTTAACGTAAGCGATACATACGGCTGATTAAACATGGTCTGGCTGAATTCCGTAGTAGCGTCTACGATGTTGTCTCCTGTCAGGGCGGCCTTTTTCTCAAGCAAAAGCGGCTCTGCGTCACGCTTTCCCTTACGCATCCATTTCAGCTCATACCCCTCAAGGTAGTCGGCGATCTCTTCCCGTGTATACCCGTCAATCTCACCCTGCGCGTAATCCGATACTTCCTGGGACTCCTGAGAGAGGGCCATCTTCATCCTGTTCAGGTCATCGGACACAAGCTTGAATTCCAGGTGAGCGGTTTTGCCGACTATCTCTATGGCCCTGTCCCTGTCGGTTATCCCGGGCAGCTGCACGATTATGCGGTTTCTGCCCTGCCGCTGTATGGAGGGCTCCATCACCCCGAACTGATCTATCCTGTTGCGGATTATCTCAAGGGCCCGGTCAGGCGCGTCTTTTGCCTCTTCAGGCGTCAGATCCGACGTATCGACTTCAAGCACCAGGTGCATTCCGCCCTGGAGATCAAGCCCCAGATTTACCTTGCCCTGCTCAACAAGATTGCCGTTCGCGTCCCTGACATCGAGGGGGGGATAGGCCTTCCAGAACGCCAATCCGACAACTATCGCTATGATAATAATCTGCCACTTAATTTTCTTTTCCATCTCTTGCCTCTTCCTTTCTTAATCGTGACGCTTTTTGAGTGAAGCGATCGCCGTTTTCTGAACCTCAAGCTTGACGTTATCGTCGACTCTCAGCATAACCGTAGTTTCCTTCACGTTCGCTATCGTCCCGTGTATGCCCCCTGAGGTGACGACCTCATCGTTTTTCTTCAGGGATCCTATCATTTTTTTGTGTTCTTCCTGCTGCTTTTTCTGAGGCTTTATAAGCAGGAAATAGAATATTACGAAGATCAATATAATAGGCATCAAACTTATAAGCGGATTCGGCTGCTGGGGGCCCATTTGCCCTGCCTGGGCGTAAGCATTCAACATATCATCCTCCTCTCATGACTCATATCATCGTTTTTTACATACATAATCAGCATTAAATTCCTCTCTGAAGGCGCCAAACCGGTTTTCCGCGATCGCGCGCCTCGCGGTTTGTATAAGTGTAACATAAAACGTAATATTGTGCAATGATACTAATCTCAGGCCCAGTATCTCCTCGGTGTTAAAAAGATGGCGCACATATGCCCTGGAATGGTTGCGGCAGCAATAACACCCGCATGACGCGTCTATCGGCCGGAAATCTTCTTTATAGGCCGCGTTCCTCAGCTGAAGTTCTCCCTGCCGCGTGAAGGCCTGGCCGTTTCTTCCGTTCCGGGTAGGTACCACACAGTCGAACATGTCTATCCCCGCGGCTATCGCCTCAAGCATGTCCGGAGGCGTACCCAGCCCCATAAGATACCTGGGCTTGTCTTCCGGCAGTATCCCCGCGGTATATCCTGTCACTTCATTCACGATCTCCCTGGGTTCGCCCACCGCTACCCCGCCGATCGCGTATCCCTCAAAACCCATGCCAGTTATGGCCTCTGCCGAGCGTTTCCTCAAATCAAGGTAACTGCCCCCCTGGACAATGCCGAAAAGCATGCCTGTCTCGGCCGTGGCGCGTATTTCACCCAGTTTCCTGCGCGACCGTCCCGCCCAGTCATGCGTAATCTCGAGAGAATGCTCGATATACGCCCTGGTCGAAGGATAAGAAACGCACTCGTCAAGGGGCATCATGATATCGCTCCCGAGCAGGCACTGGAACTCCACTATGCCCTCGGGCGTAAACAGGTGTTTTGTCCCGTCGATATGCGACCGGAACTCAGCCCCCTCTTTCCTTATCTTCCTGAGCCGGGCCAGCGAGAATATCTGAAAACCTCCGCTGTCTGTCAGGATCGGCAGGTCCCACGACATAAACTTATGCAACCCCCCCGCCTTACCGATCACGCCGGCGCCCGGCCGGAGATAAAGATGATAGGCGTTGGCCAGTATAATCTCTGATCCGGCTTCGACCAATTCCTTTGACGAAAGTGTTTTTACCGTAGCCTGAGTGCCCACAGGCATAAAAACCGGTGTAAGCACCTCACCGCGGGCAGTCTTTAGGATACCCGCCCTGGCCGAGCTCGAATTGTCTTTTTTTACAACAGAAAAACCCATGACTCCCCCTAAACTATCATCATGGCGTCGCCGTAGCTGAAAAACCTGAACTTAGCCCCTATGGCG
>JBDRBZ010000204.1:0-2287 GCA_043822175.1 Candidatus Omnitrophota bacterium | reverse complement strand
ATAATAATGTCCTGTTGTAGGGAAGGAGGTTCAAGCGTTATGAAAAAGGTACTAATTATCATGCTGGCGCTCATGCTTGCGGTAAGCGTGTCCGAAGCATTCGCGGCAGCTAAGGCCAATGCGGCGGCAAAAGGCCAGCCGGCAAAGTGCGCTGCAGCGCCGTCCAGCGGTTCGTTATTCCAGAGGATAAGCGATTCAATGGATTCGAAAGGGCTTTCACCGAAAAACCAGGTGAAACCGATCAAGAAGATATCGGCATTCCAGAATATGGCAGACGGGATTGCCCAGGGGTCTGCTAACGCGAAATCGCTTTCACTGCGAAAACCGGCTGTCACACCGGCACCGGCCAAGACGACCGGTAAGAAGAAGTAAGGAAGTTTTAATCCCTCGCAGAAATCCCCGGGCTTTAGCCCGAGGGATGAATGCCCTTTTGGGATTTCTGCTCGGGAGGGAGCCCTGGCCTTCAGGCCAGGGGGCTCCACACAGATGTTAACCAATGGTCCCATCGGCTGCCAGATCACGCAAGCTGAAGCCGGGGGCCGTTGTATTCTATCACTCCTGAAAAATCTTGACATGATATCGGTTATGGTGTATGAATATATATTCATTATGCTAAAAAAATGTGCCTTAAAAAGGAGGTTTCAGATGGCAAGGAAAGTCGCGTTGTTAGCGCTATGCGTAGCACTTCTGGGATTACCTGTCGTGGGATACGCCCAGGACAATCCGGCAGACGAGTCAGAGTACAGCTATGGGTCCATAATCGAAGTCAAGGGGGACGCCAACCAGATAGTGGTTAGCGAGTATGACTGGGACAGTGACGCCGAGGTTAATGTTACCTACGTTATCACTCCTGATACGGAGATTGAGAACAGCAAACTGCTCAAAGATATCCCCAAAGGTGCCTACATTGACATAGAGTATGTGCAGGACGGGCAGGGCAATAAGGTGGCCAAGTACCTGAGCGTGTACGAGGTAGAATCCGGCGAAGGCGAATAGGAGAAAAGATATCGCATGTGTTGTGACGCATGTCCGTATTATCAGGACTGTGCCATCGAAGATACTTTAAAGGATAACTGCTGTTCCAAGTGCCCTGACTATGATATGTGCCGTACCCAGGAGGAAGAGGGCGAGGGTTATTCCGGGGAAGATGATAATTAGTTTTGAGACCGAACCGAAACACAGTCCGGTTCATGCATGTGATGTCCGGAAGCCCGGCCAACGAACAGCAGGGGAAATACGATATCGCTTACGCAGCAGGGCAGCCACACGGACAGGAAGAGAAACACAAATATTCCCGCGTAAACGGGCAAAGAAATGTCTTTGCCCGCAGCCATGAGAATATGGAAGAGCGACGCCCAGGTGCTCAATAAGACATGGCCGGCATGCGGGAATTTTGTTCTCGGCCAGAAATAAGCCAATAATATTCCCGCTATCGCCGCAGGATTAACTATATACCATTCTTCTATAAAACCCAGGTGCATACCTTTGTCCGGCATCTTCAGTATGCTTTCCCCGGCGTACGGGATGAGGCAGTCGCTTAAGGTCGCTATACCTACCGAACCCACGTAACCTATTAAAAGAATGAGCCAGATATTTCGTTTCCCGGATTCCGAATACTTGTAGATGTTGTACATCGAGGCGGTCACAATAGCGCTTAAAAACACGTGCGCCGGGTGGAACACGCAAAACAGCGTCTGCGCGGTCTCATGCGGCATGCCCTTGAAAATGACAGCCGCTACCACACCGGTGAGCGCGCCGAACATAGTAAACGGCGCGTGATGCCTCAGTTCATGCAGTATTGTCCGCAACATAGTGTTCTGATTTTAGCACGAATTCCCGCTAAAGCAACAATTTATTTCCTCCACTCGTAATACGGTCAAGAGATGCAATACCGGCGGCCTGGGGGGAGGTTACTGTCGTGTAATTTTTCCCCCTTCGGGGTCGGGCAAAATAATCCTGGTTCGGGGGCGTCGTGAACTCGGGCACACACACTGGTGTGCCCTCGAGCATCCACCCCGCTGTCATGCGAGTTGACGCGTGCGGTGAATCGGTGTATTATAAGCGGTGGAGGATTAGCATGGAACATTTCCTGCATACGCTCGGGCATTACTGCATTGAGGTGCTGCCGGCTTTGGCGGCGGGGTTTTTTATAAGCGGGCTCATACACGAGTTTATCCCGACTTCATGGGTCGAGCGTTACCTGGGCAGGCCCGGCGTCATGCCGATACTGGCATCCACCTTTATCGGCACCCTGCTTCCGATATGCTGCTGGGGGTCATTGCCCGTG
>JBDRBZ010000203.1:0-11284 GCA_043822175.1 Candidatus Omnitrophota bacterium | reverse complement strand
GGGAAATGTTTTTCCCTTTGCCTTATAATACTATATTATCCCACAAAACGTCCCATAGACAACACCAAATAGATTAACACCACGTTATTTGCGCGTTCACGTTTTGGCCGGATAATTTGATGCGTCTTATAAAATAAATTTCCGAAAATGAGGTTTTCCCGACCATGGGGTAATCAGACTTGATAAAGAGACGCTGGCGGTCGCCGCCGGGGTCAACGCCCGGATGGGCGGGCTGGCCTGACCTTAAACAGACTTCAGAAAATCAAGGACATGCCTTTCTATCAGGTCTCTCGTCTTCCTGAATACGATGAGTTTCTCATCATCTGCGCCCCCGGCCGCGGCCGGATCCTCAATATCCCAGTGTATCCTTTGGCATCTGCCCGCGAAAAAGGGACAGGTCTGTCTCGCGTTATCGCAGACGGTTATGACATAATCAAACCTATGCCCGACATACCTCCCGACTGATTTTGAGCGCTGAGCGGATATGTCAAGGCCGGCCTCGCTCATGACCCTGACTGACAACGGATTTATTTCGGTGGGGTCGACACCGGCGCTGTACGCCTCAAACCTATCCCCGCCGAGGCTCCTCAGGAAGCCCTCCGCCATCTGGCTCCTGCACGAATTCCCCGTGCACAGGAACAACACCCTTTTCTTCATCATTGCAGACGTCCTTTCATCATTGCAGACGTCCTATTTGGGGGCACCCTACTCCTCATCGCGCGTTCCTCCTATTTGCAGACGTCCTATTTGGGGGCACCCTACTATTCGAGCTAATTCCCGATTATCCTTAACAGATTCAACCCCGTTTTGACGTCGATCCTCTTGTCAGCCTTGACACCCTTCAACTCAAAAACAACGGCCTCCACGACTAAAAACACCTCCGATTCTCCCCGCACACAGCCCGTGAGGGCCTTTAACTTCTTCCCCATAGCGCCATGAACGTGCACCTGTGGGCCTTCGGAATTACTGAAGATAGTCCCTATGCCCAGAACCTCCCAGCCGTCCTTAAAACGGATCTTGTTCGGGGCTGGAGGCACGACCGGCTTCCTGGGGCCCGTGACAAGGTCACCTTTTTTAAGCGCGCCGATAAAAATCATGGCCGCGCTTTTTAGCTTCTCCTTCTTTATAAAAGCTTTCAGCTTTTTCAGCAATACATCACCGTCATCAAATTTCAGCACAAATACCCTTCCTATCCTCCCTTCCGTGTACCTCATCGCGCGTTCCTCCTATTTGCAGACGTCCTATTTGGGGGCACCCTACTCAGTAGTTGGTCGTCAGTAGTTAATCGTTAGCATTTCATTGTTGCTGCAAATCATTATCTATTAACCTCAGCACATCAGCGACAGTGATATTCTCCATGCAAACAGTGGTGCGGTATTTGGCGTTGCAGGGGCAGAAATTATTCCCGGGATAACACGGCATGCAATCGAGCTTAATCCCCGGCGTAATAATACGGTGCCTGTGGAAATAAGGATAAATATAGTCCGGTGACGTCGGCCCATACAGGGCTATAACGTTGCACCCCATGCAACTGGCAAGATGAATCAGGCTCGAATCAGGCCCTATAAAAACATCGCATTTCCCGATCAGGGCCATCGCCTTTTTCAGGGTCGGTGTTTCTGCCCATATTATATCGCGTGAAATATTTTCCGTAACAATCCGGTTATAGGGGTCATTGTTGCTTTTCCCGAACCCGATTACCTTGATTTTATACCGATTTTTGAGGATATCCGCCAGTTCGTTCCATTTCTGCACGGGCCAGTTTTTTACCGACCATGCCGCGATAGGGAAAATACCCGCGATCCTGTCACCGCTTTGTATGTTGTGTTTCTTCAGAAACTGATCGCAAAAATCATCCTCTTCTTTTCCCGTTGAAAAGCCGAATACGGCCTGATGCGCATTGACGCCGCGGGCCTTAAGAAATTCAAGGTTCCGGTCAACGGGATGCCGCATAATCCCTTTATCCCTTATTTTCCACACACGAGGGATACCGAGAAAATAAGGCATAACAGTGTTTTTTAGCGCTACCGCCAGGTCAAATTGCATGGCTGCCAGGGACATCATAAAACGCGCATGGTTTATCAGGCGGCGGGCGCCGCGGGCCCTGTCATACACAATAATATTGTCGAGGCCGGTATAGTTTTCGGCGATATTCTTTGCCCGTGATGAGGTAAGAATTGATATTTTCGCTCCGGGGAACACCCTGCGCAGCGGATCGACTACGACAAGGTCATAGCACACATCTCCGATATTGGAATGCGCAAAAATAATGATATTCTTGTTCACAGACGTCCTATTTGGGGGCACCCTGCCACTCAAGTTATCTTAAATTCTTTGTCGATAATATCCTCATAAGGCCTGGGCGCCAGTACATATTCCCTATATGCCTTCCGCCGCGCCGATTCATTCCTGCCTAAAGCGGCATACAACGGATTTTCTGTAATTATACTATCTTTTCGGCCGTAGGCATAGAAAAGATAACTCGACCACTTATGTTTTGACAGGTCTTTAACTAGTCTCGCCCTTAAGGGGTTCCTTTCGATATACCGGGCACAATCCAACAGATACGCGTCATTATCGACGATCTTACTCTTATACCTGCCGTCATACAGGTAACCCGTATACCCGTACTTTCGTTTGTAATAAAAACGAAATGACTGAAGCACCCCCTGCATAAGTTTCGGCAGATCCTTTCTTTTCATTATTCTCATCAGAAGATGCGGGTGGTTCGGCATAAGATTGTAATTATAAAGATCGAATGCGAATTTCTTTTTGTACCTTCTTATCAATGAGATGAATTTCGCACAGTCCTTATCATCCCTAAAAATTTTTTGCCTATTATTCCCCCTTTGAGTAATATGAAGCACCGCCCCATCGTGCACTACCCTTCTCGATTTCGGCATAATAACCCCTCCTTTCATGTTTTGCTGCAGAATTCCCCCCTCTACTTATATATAACGTAAAAATGAAAGGATTTACTGCAAGTTTTTTACGTTTTTCTACAAGATAGTAGGGTGCCCCCAAATAGGACGTCTGCAATTACTGGTTTTGTGGTATAATTACGTATAATTAGGAGGATATGGTGCCGAGGAAATATTACGAGGCTGGAACGGAAAAGGGTGTGCTGATATTCTCTCTCATGCTGGATAACGCCAGCGTTCAGCAGATACTCGAGATGCCCCTTGTTTTCGAGAATTTGCTTAACGAGAGGGAGTGCAAAAAAGTAATAATCAATCTTGCGGATACCGGCTTCGTACATACCGTAGTGATCGCGTCACTCGTCGTTATACTGAAAAAAGCCAAGACCGCCACCGCGGAACTGGTAGTGTGCGGCGTTCAGGACAATGTACGAAGAATTTTCGAAATCGCAAACCTGGACCGGATATTCACCTTGTATGAGAACAAACAGGATGCCATGGAACACTTCGGCCATGCCTGTACCAGCTAAATCTAAATTCCGGTCACGCTTTAAACTCAACGACAAAGACATCGCGTATATAAAGAGAACCGGATTGCCTGTCATAGAAGACCACGCGTTGGATTTTATATGCGAACGGCTCGCCCCCGAAAACCCTAAAAATGACGGCAAACAAACGCCGTATAAAGGGCATCCCGTCTTTAAGGCCCAGCACGCGACAGCTACATGCTGCAGGAACTGCCTAATGAAGTGGCACAAAATACCCAAGCACAGGGACATGACCGCAGCCGAGACTGCTTTTGTGAAAGATATCATAATGGACTGGATTAAAGATCAGGCTGCCGCCTTTATCGTCCGATAAAGTTTTTTTGTCTTTATGCAGTCCCTGACCGGGTCGGGGCTTTCATTGATTATCGTGATATCGACATCTCTTCGCGCTATCTCTGTCAGCAGCGGCATGAGGTCTTTCCGGGACGTTATCCTGTGTTTTCGTTCGCCTTTATCGCCGTATTCTATGCCCGAAAAGTGCGAGTGAACGGTTTTAAAATTCTTAAGCTTATCGAAAACATTCTTATAATCGATTTTTCCTTCTCTTGCCAGGATGTGGGCGAAATCAACACAGACTGAAGACCCTATTTCGCCGTGAAGGGCCAAAAGCTCATCCAGGCTTCCGAATTGCGATTTCTTCCCCGTTGTCTCAGGCGCCAATTGCACGGCCCATCTCTTTTTCTTTATTGCCTTTAAGATATCCTCGACCTCATTTCTTATAAGCCGATAAGTTTCATCCGCCGTCCTATCCTGGTAAAAACCGGCGTGAAACACAACATACCCGGCCCCGAGCAAATGGGCCTTTTCGGCGCTATCGATGATCCTTTTTTTGGACGCGGCGACTTTCTCTTTTTCTTTAGAGGCAAGATTAATATAGTAAGGCGCGTGTACGGACAAAGATACGGCAAGTTCTTTAGCCCTTTTACTTATGGTTTTTGCGGCATCATTCGGCATATAGACGCCATAGGTAAATTCAACCTCCAACGCATCGAGCCCCTTTTCCCTCACATACTCGATGCCTTCGAGATTACCCAATCCCCCTGAGCCTGCCGGGCCTAAACGCAGCATTTATTATTTAAGATCCTCAATGAAATTTCTTTTCGCCATTATATACTCAGCCCAGGTAAGGCTGCCGTCCAGGTATTCCTGGTTTAAATTTTTCATCCCGGACACATATCTCACAGTGCTTCCGGTCGGTATACCGAGGCTCGCGGCCTCTTTCTCCAGCTGACTGTCGTCGATTCCGGTATACATCAGACTATTCTCGGGAATATCTTCGGCATGCAGGAGCGGACCCGACACCTGAATGACCGCGCATAATACCATAATAAGCGCCGCAATCCTCATGTGCCCTCCTCTTATAAATTTTCTCTTTTCCATGCCACCAAAATAACAGGCACGATAAAGTACAGGATGGTGCCTAAACGGGGTTCGAAAAAAGACAACCCTGCAGCGCACAATGACACCACGGGTATAACGAGATTCCGTTTCGCGTAAAATCTGATAATATCCGGGCTGATGTCCGGGTCTAAAAGACGGCGCCCGGTCGAAGCATATATCCAGTGCACAAAGAATATCAAACCCGCGACGAGGAGATTCAGCTCGAAAAGTACCGCCGCGGGCAATGTGTGGCCAAAGTCGCTTACCAGGACCGTGGTAAAAGGTATCAGCCCGATAAACATCAGCCCTATTATGTTTATGACGATCAACCCCATATCAACGCTTTTTATATAATGAAACTGTCGGTGATGCTGATACCAAAAAGCTCCCAGGATGATAAAACTTTCGGTATAATGCAGGAAATCGGGCCAAAGGCCGATTATAAGCTTGTCGACAACTGCTTCGTTTATCTGGCTCGGATGCTGCAGGACAGTTTCAAAGCTTAAGATGAGAATCGTCATGGCAATCGCGAATATCCCGTCGCTGAGCGCTTCAATACGGCTTGTTTTTAACCCCGTCTTGGCTTCCTCCGTCATCGCATTCTCCCCTGTGTTCAATCGCTCCGCAATACCCAGTAATCCAGGTCATCATTATATTTAAGCAGGTAAAGCCTCCTGTTAGCGTACGAAGGCTGGTCGAATATTCTCAAATACACATCATCGTAAAATTCCGGGGCCTCAAGATAGTAGCCATGGCCGTATGAAGCCGTATTTATCGGTGTCACATCCACGACCTCGAACAGGTCAGGCTCGAGGCTTTTTAAATACAGGATGTCTTTTGTTTCATCAAGCTGCTCGTGCTTTCTCAGCGCGGGCTTTTCGACACGCCCCAGCCGGTCTCCGCCGCTTATTATTTCGCTCATAAGGAGGGCCCTGTCGTTTGAGGAAACATATACTGTCAGTTTTTTCGATAATGCCGTCACCTTATCCTTGAAATGCTCCTTGAAACTCTCTTTCCTGACATCAGGGGCCGCGAGTATAACCTCATCTATCTCCCGCTCCTTATCGGCAAAGTCGCTATGCTGATACATGTAATTGAAGGCCTCACATATGACTTCGCAGCCAAGGCTTGAACCTATTATCCAAATATGTTCCGGCTTAACCTCACGGACTATTCCCACGATAAGTTTGCCCAACTGTTCCCCGGATTTATCGGCGAGGCGAGCGGCCCTTAAATATCCTCTTATCCTCACTTTCTGGTCGCCGGGCCAGTCAAACATCAGGATCGGCGTATTAACATCCAGAAGATACGAGAAATAAGCGCTTTTTATGGCAGTAATTTCAAAATTGTCTTTAAACCCGAAAACCAGTATGAGCAGGGATTTATGGGGTGAAGAGTCCACGGCCGCTTTCAGGTCTTCCTCAAAAGCCGCCATATTTGAAACATGTTCCCCGTCCAGGTTGATAAGTCCCTTGCTTTTAAGCATGGAAGGTATCATTTTGCCTATGGAAAGGCCGGGATCTATTTTCGCGCTAAAGGTGCCAAAAGTCATATTATCCGCGACATTCCTGTCAAAAGAAAGCTTGCCGTCACCACCGACTTTGACGTTGCGCGCTGTCGCGTAAAACATATCGACGATCCGGTAGTCCCCTTCCGCCTTATAGTGTATACGCCTGTACAGGGAACTTAAGAATGATTCTTTTTTCTGGATTCTAGTCGCGGCGCAGCCAGTAAGCACTGCCATACAACCTATAATAAGAATGAATCCCGGGATGAAAGTTCTATGCGCTATACGCATCGCTATCCTCAGGCTTTTTGCGCGGCTCATATAGCTATGATTATACTACTTTTACGCTAAAAGCCATAGAAAAGATCGCCTAAATGCTTACTTTTATGCGGGCAGGGTGCCCCCGAATAGGACGTCTGCAATAAAGGTGTTGCGAAAAACTGCGGGGGGGATTATAATCAATTATTATATTAGGAATTGTATTTCGCGTCTGATTTCGCGAAAGAATTGTGCGCATTTATAAAACAACCGTTCGAACAATAACACCTATTTGGAGATCATAAAATGTACCGAAAACTTTTGCCCTTGATGTTTTTCCTGCTTGCAACAACAGCCGCCCACGGTGCGGATGAAAACTCAACGGAAAATCTGCCGTTTCTAGAATCCCTGTTCAGCCGGCAGACGGCTACGGGCAACTGGCACGGGTTACGCAACCGGCTTGTGGATCGCGGCATAAGCATCTCCTCCAATTATACCACCGACATAGGAGGTAACCCTGTCGGCGGCATAAAGCAGACCGCTAAATACAGCGGGTTCCTGAACCTTGGCGTTGTATTGGATTTCGAGACAATCGCCGGCCTGAAAGGATGTTCACTGACAGTCACCAATTACCTCGCCTCGGGCAGAAACCTGTCCGCCGCCATCGGCAATTTCTACGGGGTGCAGGAGATTTACGCGCCCGGAAACTATTTTTTCGGGGAACTGGACCTGTCTCTATCCCTTCTGGATGAGACATTAACGATAGAAACCGGGCGTTTATTCGCCGGCGACGTATTCGCGACATCCCCGCTCTGGCAGTACTATGTCAGCGGCGGCATAAACAATAACCTGAATTCCATGCCGACCAACATATTTTTTCCGTCTTTCGATATAGCGGCCTGGGCGGCGCGGGCTACATACCAGCCAACCGAAGCATGGCAATTTATCGCGGGCATATATAACGCGGACACAAGAGTCCAGAAAATTAACAACCGGGGGGCATACTTAAGTTTTGCCATGGACAACGGATACCTGGCTATCGGCCAGCTTACCTATAAACATCACCAGAGCCACGGCAATGAAGGCCTCCCGGGAAGCGCGACTTTCGGCAGCTACTACCAATCGAGCAAAGTACAGGACCTTACCGATTCGGACAAGTGGTGGCACGGAAATTACGGTTATTATTTCATCGCTGACCAGATGATCTACCGCGGCGATTGGCCGGAATACGCGGCTGACCCGGAAGACGTAAATCCCGGACATGGCAGACAGCCGTATTTTCCGCAGGCAGCGACAGCCGCGAACCGCCCCAAAGATCTGACTGCCTGGGCAGGGGCTTATGTTGCGCCTCAGGAGCGCACCAATTCTCAGGTATACCAGCTCGTGGGAGGACTCCTGTATCAGGGGCTTCCCCCTAACCGCAACCGCGATGTAACAGCATTCTGCATACTCATGGGAAAATTCAGCGACAAGCTCGAGGGACAGGACATGGAAATAGTGCTGGAATTAAACCACAGGTTCCAGATAAGCCAGTGGTTTTATATCACACCGGATATTCAGTACGTCATCAATCCCAACGGCCAGGACAATATAGATGATGCCCTTGTTTTAGGGGTGGAAATAAGCGTCAATTTTTAGAATCAGCTGATTATAAAAAAAAAACGGAGGTGGCGCAATGGCTGAAAACCCTGCCAATAAACAACAGCTCAGCGTTTTCGTGCTGGCGATGATGAACGTCGCTATCATAATGAATTTGAGGGGCCTGCCGATGATGGCCAAAGAGGGCCTGTCCATGATCTTCTTTCTCCTGTTTACCACACTGGTCTTCCTCATCCCCACATCACTGGTCTCGGCAGAACTGGCCACAGGCTGGTCGACCGGCGGCGGCGTGTATAAGTGGATAAAAGAGGCTTTCGGTCAGCGTTTCGGGTTTATCGCTATCTGGCTCCAGTGGATCCAGAATGTCATCTGGTATCCGACAATACTGGCGTTCGCCGCGGGCGCGTTATCGTACCTTTTCCTGAATCCCGCCCTCGCGGACAATAAGCTCTTCAATATTATCGTAATCCTCTGCGTATACTGGGGCGCTACACTCATGAATTTCCGAGGCATGAAGACTTCCGGATGGCTGACTACTACAGGAGTGCTCGGGGGCACGATATTTCCGGCGGTCCTTGTCATCTGCCTCGGGATAATATGGTGGCTGAAAGGCAACACCATGCAATTCACCCTTACCTCGCACAGCATTTTCCCGGACTTCCGTAATTTCGACAATATAGCCTTTCTCGCGGGCGTAATCCTTCTCTTCGCCGGCATGGAGGTATCAGCCGTCCACGCGCTGGAAGTGAAAAATCCGAAAAGAGATTACCCTATAGCGATTTTTCTCGCGGCAGCCGTAATTGTATTGTTATTTACGCTTAGTTCGCTCGCTATCGCCTCGGTATTGCCGGAAAAGAGCATCAATCTCACCGTAGGCATCATGCAGGCGTTTAAGGATCTCCTGCACCTGTACAACATAGACTGGCTGCTTCCTGTCATTGGATTCTTAATCGCCTTCGGCGCGATAGGCGCGGTAACCCCATGGATAGTGGGCCCCAGCAAGGGGCTTCTCGCTACCGCGAAAGACGGGCAGCTCCCGCCTTTCCTTGCCCAAACCAACGATAACGGCATGCCGACGCACATTCTCATCATCCAGGGAGGCATAGTAACAATCGTTTCGCTCGTTTACCTGTTAATGCCCAATATCTCAAGCGCGTTTTTCCTGCTCACGGCGCTTGCGGTTATTCTTTACCTCATAATGTATATCATTCTTTTCGCGGCAGCTATCAAATTGCGCTATTCACAACCCGATGTGCACAGGGCATATGAGATACCGGGAGGGAATCCCGGCATGTGGGTGGTCTCCGGCATTGGCATAATCGGCGCGCTGTTCGCGATAACCGTAGGATTTTTCCCGCCGTCACAGCTTACGGTGGGAAGCCCTGTCTTCTATGTTGTTTTTCTTGCCGCGGGGACAGCGGTCTTTGTAGCGGCGCCTCTTGTAATCAGTCTGTTTCAGCGGCCGGATTGGGTTACGAAAAAATAAAAAGGAGGACATCATGTTATCGAAACAAGTCAAACTCAGTGATATCGGTGACGCGGGAAAAGTTTTGACTCCCACCTACGCGTCCCGGGAACTCAACAGTAAAGTTCCGAAATACGAGATGCCTGAACGTGAGATGCTCCCGAAAACGGCCTACAACATCGTGCATGACGAGCTCATGCTCGACGGAAATTCCAGGCTCAACCTCGCGACGTTTGTCACGACGTGGATGGAGCCCGAGGCCAGGCAGCTCATGTCCGAGACCTTCGACAAAAACATGATCGACAAAGACGAGTACCCGCAGACGGCGGAGCTCGAGATGCGCTGCGTAAATATGCTTTCGCGGCTCTTTAACGCCCCGAAAGAGGGCGCTGCATGCGGCTGTTCAACCATAGGCTCGAGCGAAGCCGTCATGCTGGGCGGAATGGCCCTCAAATGGAAATGGCGCGAGCGCATGAAGGCCAAAAAAAAGCCGGCCGATAAACCCAACCTTGTCCTGGGCATCGACGTCCAGATCTGCTGGGAAAAGTTCTGCCGCTACTGGGATGTGGAACCGCGTTTTATTCCTATGGAAAAGGGCCGTTACATCATAAACGCCGATGAGGTCATCAAGCGCGTCGATGAGAATACCATCGGTGTCGCCGTCATCATGGGTACGACATTTACCGGCCAGTATGAACCGGCAGAGGCGATAAACAATGCCCTGGATAAGCTGAATAAAAAAACCGGATGGGACGTCCCCATACACATAGACGGGGCAAGCGGCGCCTTTATCGCGCCGTTCATCCAGCCCGACATAAAATGGGATTTCCGCCTGAAATGGGTAAAGTCCATCAACACCTCCGGGCACAAATACGGTCTTGTTTATCCCGGGGTGGGCTGGGTCATATGGCGCGATTGGGAAGAGCTGCCGAAAGACCTTATCTTCTATGTCAACTATCTCGGAGGCGAGATGCCCACGTTTGCCATCAACTTTTCCAGGCCCGGCAACCAGATCGTGGCGCAGTATTACAATTTCCTGCGCCTGGGCAAGGAAGGCTACCGGCGTATCATGCAGTCATTGCATGATACGGCGCTCTATCTTTCCGGGGCGATCGCCAAACTGGGACCTTTCGAACTCCTTACCGATGGAAGCGATATCCCGGTATTCGCGTTCAAGCTGAAAAAAGAGACCAATTTTTCGGTATTTGATATATCCGAAATGGTCCGTGACAGGGGCTGGCTTATACCCGCGTACACGCTGCCCGAGAACGCTCAAGATATCGCAGTTCTCCGTATTGTCGTCAAGGAAGGGTTCAGCCGCGATATGGCGGACCTTCTTATCGGCGACCTCAAGCGTATACTGAAACATTTTAAGGACCTGCCCGGGAATAAACCGAAAAAGCCGGAAAAACGGGATAAATACAGGAAACATTGCTAGAGGGAAATTTGGAAGCAAAAACCGCTGCGCCTAAAAAGGGCACGCTCGGTGTCTTTGTCCTGGCGATGCTCAACGTTGCCGTCATCTGTTCACTGCGCGGGCTTCCGGTAATGGCAAAAGAAGGCCTTGCCCTGGTATTTTATCTCGCGGCGGCCGCGGTCCTTTTCCTCA
>JBDRBZ010000202.1:0-3380 GCA_043822175.1 Candidatus Omnitrophota bacterium | reverse complement strand
GAGCGACTCGATCTTGGCCTTAACCTTATCAACCGCCGTGCCCATGATGCCGGCCATTTCCTCTATCTCCTTCTGTTCGTGCGGAAGGAATTCATGCAATGGCGGATCAAGCGTCCTGACCGTGACCGGCAGGCCGTCCATGACGCGGAATATGCCCTCAAAATCTTTTCTCTGTATCGGCAGGAGCTTTTCAAGCGCTTTTTTCCTGCCTTCGGCAGTATCAGCGAGAATCATCTCGCGCATACACTCTATTTTCCCCTCACCGAAGAACATGTGCTCCGTGCGGCAAAGCCCTATCCCCTCGGCCCCGAACGCTATGGCCTTGGCCGCCTGGTCAGGCTGGTCCGCGTTTGTCCTGACCTTGAGACCCCTGTGCTTATCCGCCCACTTCATCAGTTTCGCGAAAAGCATGTACGTGTCTGATTTCGCCGGCGCGAGATCTTTGTCGATAAGGACCTGTATGGTCTCGGACGGTTTCGTGATGATCTGCCCCTCTATGACCTCACCCGTGGTGCCGTCTATGGAGATATAATCTCCTTCACGGACTGTCCTGCCTTTCACGTCCATTTTCCTGGCGCGATAATCAATGTCGAGGTCTCCGCAGCCGGCAACGCAGACTTTTCCCATCTGCCTGGCAACGAGCGCCGCGTGCGAAGTCATGCCGCCCCTGGCCGTAAGTATGCCCTCTGCCGCGTTCATGCCTTTTATGTCTTCAGGGCTTGTCTCTATACGCACAAGTATCACTTTTTCACCGCGTGCGGCCCATTCCTCGGCGTCAGAGGCGTTAAATACCACCTTGCCCGACGCGGCTCCGGGGCCGGCGTTCAGCCCTTTGGCAAGGAGTTTGTCGCCCGCGATGGCCTTCTTTTTCTCATCCCTGTCAAACACGGGTCTGAGCAGCTGGTTCAACTGCTCGGGATCAATTCTCAGGATAGCCTCTTCCTCGCTGATAAGCTTCTCCGCCACCATCTCCACAGCTATACGTATGGCGGCCATGCCTGTCCTTTTGCCGGTGCGCGTCTGAAGCATCCAGAGTTTGCCCTTCTGTACGGTAAATTCCATGTCCTGCATGTCCCTGTAGTGCTTCTCCAGTTTTTTGTATATGGCGGTCAGCTCATCGTAAACCTTGGGCATGTCTTTCTTCAGCTGGTCTATGGGCTTGGGCGTCCTGACACCCGCCACGACGTCTTCGCCCTGCGCGTTGATGAGATATTCGCCGTAAAACTTCTTCTCTCCGGTCGCCGGGTCTCTCGTAAACGCGACACCGGTTCCGCTTGAATCGCCCATATTCCCGAACACCATTGACTGCACATTCACGGCCGTTCCCCAGCTGCCCGGAATGTTATTAAGCCGCCTGTAGGCTATTGCCCTCTCATTGTTCCATGACTCGAATACCGCGCCTATAGCGCCCCACAGCTGGTCCATGGGATTTTCAGGAAACGTCATGCCCGTCTTTTTCTTTATCTCGGCCTTATACTGCCCGACAAGCTTCTTGAGATCGTCCGCTGTCAGCTCGACGTCAAGTTTGACTCCCTTTTCCTTCTTCAGGCTGTCCATTATCTCCTCGAAGGGATCATGCTCGTCCTTGGATTTTGGCTTTAAGCCAAGCACCACATCCCCGTACATCTGCACGAAACGGCGGTAGGCGTCATAGGCAAATCTTGCGTTTCCGGTCTGCTTAATCAGGCCGCTGACAGTGTCATCGTTCAATCCCAGGTTAAGCACGGTATCCATCATCCCGGGCATGGAAACGCGCGCGCCCGAACGCACGGACACAAGCAGGGGGTTTGTCTTATCCCCGAATTTCGCGCCCATGATCTTCTCCACTTTAGAGAGCGCGGCGAGCACATCTCCCTTAAGCTCCCTGGGATAGGTCTCGTTCTTATCGTAATAATAGGTGCAGACCTCTGTCGATATCGTGAAACCGGCCGGCACGGGCATCCCGAGATTGGCCATTTCAGCCAGATTCGCCCCTTTGCCGCCGAGCAGATTCTTCATTTCGGATTTCCCGTCGGCTTTCCCGCCGCCGAACATAAACACCATCTTCTTCTTTCCCTTAGCCATTTTCCCGACTCCTTTCTCTCGTGTTTGCCGCTAAATCCCGGTCCTAATCATTGCCGAATTTTTTCCTGAAATACTCTTTCAGCTTTTCAGCGGTTATCCTGTCCTGCTCCATCGTGTCGCGGTCCCTGACCGTGACCTTGTTATCGCTTAAAGACTCCACGTCAACCGTAACGCAGTAGCGCGTACCCACCTCATCCTGGCGCCTGTAAAGCCTTCCTATCGAAGCCGTATCATCATACATTACCCGCCTCTCGCCGCGCAGGCCGGCGGTCACGCGCCTGGCAAACTCGACTATCTCGGGCCTGTTCCTCAAAAGCGGCAGAACAGCGACCTCTACGGGGCACAGGTCCCTGCCCAAACCGAGCACAACGCGTTTCTCGCCCCTTACTTCTTCTTCACGGTACGCGTCCGCCAGAAAAGCCAGAAACGCCCTGTCGACTCCGCCAGAAGGCTCGATCACATGCGGCACCACACGCTCTTTGAGCTTATCGTCAAAATAGCTTAAGTCCTGCCCGCTTATGCCGGCATGCTGCCTCAGGTCAAAATCTCCCCTGTTCGCTATGCCCTCCAGTTCTGCCCAGCCGAACGGAAACCGGTACTCTATATCATGGCAGGAAACCGCGTAATGCGCGAGTTCGTCCTTGGCGTGCTGCCTCAGCCTTATGTTCTCCGGGCGGATGCCCATGGCCTTATACCACCCGACCCTCTCGTTCACCCAATAGTCGTACCACTCCGCCGCCTTATCAGGGTGCGCGAAATATTCCATCTCCATCTGCTCAAATTCCCTGCACCGGAAAATAAAATTGCCCGTGGTTATCTCATTCCTGAATGACTTGCCAATCTGCGCGATGCCGAAAGGCAGCTTCTTCCTCGTAGCGGTAAGCACGTTGGCGAAATTCACGAATATCCCCTGCGCCGTCTCGGGCCTTAAGAATATTTCGGCGCCGGTCTCCTCCACAGAACCTATGTTCGTGCGGAACATGAGGTTGAACTGCCTCGGTTCGGTGAGCGCCCCGCCGCACTCGGGGCACACGCTCCCTTTCAGATGGTCGATCCTGAAACGCTTTTTGCACGATTGGCAGTCAACGAGCATGTCGGCAAAACCCGTCACGTGGCCCGAGGCCCTCCACACTTCCCTGTTCATGAGAATTGACGAGTCCAGGCCCACGACATCGTCCCTCTCATATACAAGCCTTTTCCACCAGGCCCGTTTTATGCTGTTCTTGAGCTCAATACCTAATGGGCCGTAATCCCATACACTGCCCAACCCCCCGTATATCTCGCTCGACTGGAATATAAAGCCCCGGCGCTTACAC
>JBDRBZ010000201.1:0-2270 GCA_043822175.1 Candidatus Omnitrophota bacterium | reverse complement strand
TGATGATATCCAGTATAATAAGGTCGGGCCTGGCGGTTTTCACCTTTCCCAGGGCATCTTTCCCGTCTTTGGCCGTAACCACATCATAACCCGCCGATGATAGCCTCATCGAATACATTTCCCTGATCTGCGGTTCGTCGTCTATAAGCAGTATCTTCTTACCCGGCATATACTCAGCCTTTCCATCTGAATCGATGTGTTTCAGCATACTTTTGCGCCCCAAAAGTATATCATACCATCCTATTATCGGCAATAGCAATGTTTCCGGAAACACAATCTGCGCGATTTATGGTATACTATATGTATGATCAAATACAGCCCGGAAATAGTGCTTAAAACCATCAACGAGATAAGTAAAAAATTCTACATGACCCAGCACCTTTCGGCTAAGAAGGTCCAGTATCGCGCGGATAAAGACATCTATGTGGTAACCCTTAACGATAACACGCTTCACACCATCGAACACGAGCTCATAAATACATACATCGAAAGCTTCGGCGAAAAAGGAGGCATTGACATAGCCGGTCTGCTCATACACGACATAGAACTCGAGGAAAGCATACACGAGCTTGATAACAGGCAATCAGACGATGTCTGGGATGGCGACATGTACGACGTAGAGGAATACCTCAGAAAAAAGAAGGAAAAAGAAGGCCGCAAGGATACGGATTAAACCGGTATAGTGGTTTTCGCTTCGGCGATGTCCCCCATAAACTCGATGCCTATCACCAGCCCTCTCTCCACAAGCACAACAGACTGAACCTTGGCCTCTTTGTGCTGAAACGGGTGCTGTTTGTCTTTACATGACACGAGTATGTCATATCCTATCGGCAGAAAAGTAGGCGAGAGCATCACGGCGCCCTGTTTCGATATTTCCAGCAGCTTCGCGGTAAACCTTAATTCATCATTCTCAAAATCCACCCCGAAAGAATCAAGCACCGCGGCCTTGACATCAATAAGAGGGTTGTCGACAAGGTCTTTCCTGGACTTATAAAGCTCCACAAAATACGTGGTTGATTTGGGGTCATATTTTGTCTGCTGCAGCTTATCCCGCAACTCCCGCCTCATGGACGCGGTCGAGACGTTAAACCCGAAGAAGACCCCGAGAATAAGGCCGACAGCCCCCCCTATGATAAGGGCCCAAAAAACTCCGGAAGCGATCGTGGTGGTATCCATGCTTATAAAAAATATTTTACTTTGTATTTACCGTTCGCGCAAGTATAATCTTTGATAGGCACTATGAAAACCAATCCCGTCACGCTGCTTGCGATCCTGTATAAGGTAATGGCCTTCATTATAATCATGGGGGCTGCCGCATCCGCCCTGGCGATGACTGTTTTCATGATATATTTCGCCTCAAAAATATCTGCTGAATCAAAAAATGCCGGTAAAAACCGCGTTGTTGACAGCCGGGCGAGAGATGCGCTTATTGAGGATATGTCACGGCGCACCCCTGTTCCGCCCCGGGAAGAAAAGGCCGTTGACGCGGATATAGAGGTCACATACGTATATGTCGACGGTATCCCTCTCGACGATAACCCTGTGCTCGGAAATCCCGAAGTGCCGCACGAGATCCGCGCGGGGATTAGAAACAATGGACCGGCTGACGCGGAAAATGTGGAAGTAAAGGTAAACGGCGTATTTACAATACACAGATATCCGAACATGCAGGCCGGGCAGGAGGATGAAATAACCATAAGAAAATATTTTGACAATGGCGACCAGCCCCTTACTGTGACAGCCGGCAAAAGGTCTTTTGAAGGCGACACGAATACTTACAATAACTCGGCCACAGGGACAGTCACGGTAAAAGAACACGCGAGCCCAGGTCAAAAGGGTACTGACGGCGGGACTGTTTCAGACGGGCCTGACTCGGAAGCGGACCATGAGACCGCAGAGAATGAATCCGCCGCTGCTGCAATAGATGAGGAGGATAACGGTCAAACAGACCTACCGCCCGGAGATGAAACCGGCCAACAATTTGCGCAGCCGGCCGGCAGGACTACTCCCCATACGAATACCAATGGAACTAAGTCAAAAAAATATGCCGCCGACGTTTATGACACCTGCATACGGGCATGGCCCAGGATCTTTCTGGTACTTTACGCATTTTTCGCCCTTTCCCTGCAGACAATAGCGGCAAAGACCGGACAGCAAAACTCATGGTTGGCATGGGTTCCGCTGGCAAACATGTACCTCATGTGCAGGACAGCCGGAAAACCCTGGTGGTGGCTCGCGCTCCTCCTCGTACCTCTCATAAACATAATCAT
>JBDRBZ010000200.1:0-3010 GCA_043822175.1 Candidatus Omnitrophota bacterium | reverse complement strand
CACGTTGCGAACGTGATGCTCTCCCAGCTGAGCTACTGCCCCACCTGAAACAGCTGCTCCCGGAACCTCTTTTCAGTGCCCGGCAAACGTGCATTACATAGTAACATAAGATCGTTGGCATTGCAAACAGAATTGCGCCGGTTAGCGCGTATTTGTCTCACAACTCATTGAGCGATTGAAAGTTACAAAAAGCGTCACCTCTATCACGTCCTTTATTGACTTTCCGGAGCCGCGCGGAATACCTTAAGCGCTTCTTCAATTGTATTAACGTGTATCCTGACCGTATCATCGTGATTACGGGCATACCCCCCGGCAAGCACAACGGCTACAGGCGTTTGCCGGTCTTTGCAGCATGAAAACACAAATCTGTCCCTCTCGGCAAGCCCCTCCATTGTCAGGCCGAGATTACCGAGCTGATCGCCCTCATAAGGATCCGCGCCCGCCACATACACCACAAGTCCCGGAAGAAATCTGTCCAGAATATCCGGAACATGCCCCTTAAGCGACCGGAGATACATATCATCGCCCGCCGTGTCAGGCAAACCTATATCCAGGTCTCCCGGCGGTTTATAAAACGGATAGTTATTTTCCTGATGTATAGAAAAGGTAAACACCCTTGATTCCCGGCGGAAAATATCCGCCGTACCGTTTCCCTGGTGAACGTCGCAATCTATGACCATGGCCCTGGCGACTGTCCCGTCACTTATCAGCTTCCTGACCGCGACCGCGATATCGTTGAGCACGCAGAATCCCTCGCCGTGACCGGCGAACGCGTGATGAAATCCTCCCCCGATGTGCACACCTAAACGCCGCTTGACGGCCAGGTACGCCGCCGTCATCGTTCCCCCGCACGAGAGGAACGCCCCCCGCACAAGCTGTTTTGAGTATGGCAGCTCCATTTTGATGACTTCATCCCTGGAAAGTGTCCCGTTCTTTAATCTGGCGAGGTATTCTTCCGTGTGCGCGAGAAGGATTTCCCTGTCCCGGGGAAGAGGAGGTTCAATAAACTTTAATCCCCCGGGGACCGATATTTCCCTGTCCAGACATTCCCTTATCAGCCTGTATTTCCCGGTAGGGAATACGTGCGTACCGATATCGACTTCATACTTGTCCGAATATACTATTTGTACCGCCACCCGTCAGCCTTAAACACGGCATCAGCCGAAACAGACTCTGCCGATTAATCCGTTCGGACTTAAGTCAGCTGGCCTATTATCTTGACTACCGCTGCCGTTATAAGCTCCCAGTCCTCCTGGCTGTGAACGGCGAATTTCTGCTTCCTCTTCCACTTTTCGCCGCGTTTCTGCCAGAGGTAAAAACAAACCTGTTTGCGCCCGTAACTCTCAAGCAGCACGACCGCCGACCACCAACCGAATCGTTTGTTTATGGTCGCGTAATCAATGACCTTGAGCGGCGGGATAATGGGCAGCTCTTCCCCCGGCTTTTTCAGCCTTTTCATTACATCATCCGCTTCCATTTGAACCTCCTTTCGGGTATTATCAGCGTCTAATAAATATCTTTCATCCAGACGCGGGCTTTTGCCCGCGGATACAGCCCGCGGAAAACAGGGTTTATTTCCTGAGAGTAACCTTGTAGTCCGTGCCTTCTTCTTCGAGCACCACGTGCCCCTCCCTGGCCAGCCACCCGATGCTCATGAGAACCGTATTACGGTTCTTGTCAATGCCGTCCACTATGGCTTCGAGAGTCGACATGTTATCGTGTTTCTCGAGAAAATGCCATATCTCTCCGGCAATAATCCCTATCTCGGTAATCATACTCATCCCTCCTTTACGCTGCCGCGCTGTCTTTATCGGGGATATCCCCGGAGCGGGAAATAAAACTTCCGCATTGCGGGCACTTGGAAATCACGTTATCCCTGGAATCGATATAAACATGCGCGCATATATTGCAATGCCATATATAATCCTCATCCCTGGCCGCCCGCTTGTCCCTCACCCCTGAACGGTAGCCGCAGACGATCCACAGCACGAGCACGGCCACGACACTGACTGACAGATAAACGAACAATGCTACCGAAAGATCAAGGCGCAGCATACCCCGGGCCCTTTCTTTTTCAGTTAACCTTTATATGCAAAGTTACGTTGCCCCAGTCCTTTTCGCCGGCGGAGTCGCCGCGCCGGGGCTCGAATTTCCATGAGCGGATATAATTCATGCATTCCGTATCTATGTCCGGATATCCGCTGGACATGACAGGCTCGACCAACTCCACCGTGCCGTCATGGGACAATACGAATCTGAATACAGTCGTAAAATTTTCGTTATCGGTCAGGAATTTTTTCGAAAAAACCGGCATGGCCGGCTTCGAAATTATCATCCTCTCCCTGGCGGGTCCTTCTATGAATTTATTGAATCCCCTTTCCCGTATATGGTAAAAAATACCCTTGTCCCTCAGGAAATCACGGCCCTCGCCCTTGCGGACGCTTACATGCCCGCGGTCGCTCACGCCTGAATCCCGCGCGAACCGGCTTTTCTCATCTTCCCGGCCGGGGCCCGCCACCTCAAGATAATACTCCCTTTCCAGAATAGCGCTGGTCCTGAAAAGGGTCTCGGCTTTCGGATGGTATTCTTCGACCATCATCTCAAACGCGGTCTTTTCCAGTATCGGGCCGAGAAAGCTCACCTCCGTATACACAGCCTGACGGGGCCGGCTGTCGCCGAAATCTATCCCGAAAATAGAAAAACAAAGCACGTGTCCCGTAAGGGACAGCGTCAGCCCCGCAAGGAGAAAATTCTTTTCCGACAGCATCATTTACCTTCCTGCGTTGTGGCGATATTGATCTTTCTGACTCCCTCCCTGCGGCACAGATCCCAAATTTTGACCACGTCCCCCAGAGGCACATCCCTGTCCGATTTTATCAGTATAGGCTTTTCCTCCTTGGCGGCTATCTTTACCCTGGAAAGGAGTTCTTCGGACGTAAGTGGCCGCTCGTTCAGAAAAACCTTGTTATCGGATGTCATGACCAGTATGAGATTTTCTTTTTGTATAACC
>JBDRBZ010000199.1:0-4050 GCA_043822175.1 Candidatus Omnitrophota bacterium | reverse complement strand
GTCAGTGAACGAGAATTCCCGTTCCCCGCAGTATTTATTAAAAAGGGCCGACCCCTTTTCGCCGTTATCCACATCATCATCATGGTTGCCTATGGCGTCTATCACCGGAAACTCAATAAGGCCCCTCATCTTTGAATAATTCTTATACTGTCCTTCCCTCCCTCTATAGGTCACGTCCCCGATGTTAATCACGAAATCTATCGGGATCTTATGGAACCTGTCTTCCCTGTTAATACGCGATATCAATTTCAGCGTGGACGCCTCCATTAGAAAGCACCCGCTTGAGGTATCGCTTATGACTATAAAAGAGAAATACGGGTCTTTATTTTCAGAGAGCCGGGACGCGGTTTCCGTGTTGTTCACGCTCCCGGAAGGCGTCTTTAAAATGTAGAATTTAACAAGCGGTATCACGGAATACAGGTTGGCCGCCGCAAATATAACAATGATCCAGAAAAAAACACCGCGTCTTTTCATATAAACCATTCCTTTCCTGACATTCATTATATCAGGATAAAGCACGGTGTCAATTTTGGCAAGCATATAAACTTAAAGTCTGGCTTTTTAGTGTTTTACGCCTTGCGGTTAATTATTCCGGTTGGTTTACTGCGGTCTAAATAAACAGTCAACGATACCTGTCGCTGCCATCCTTCTACAGGTCGGCAGATTCGCCGTCCTCACCCATATAACCTTTCACATACTCCGTAATGGTCGACTTGTCAGTCTTGGTCATGTCCAGGAACTGATTGCCGACTTCGTAATCATCCCCCGCGGGGAGCTTACGAATCCAGGCGACCTTGGAGATGGCTTTAATGGGTTTCGGCTCTGTCGGCAGGTTGACCTCCACCAGCATACGGCAGGCGAGCGAAATGAACTTATCGGTGTTAAATTTCACTCCGCCTTCGCTGATGTTTTTAGAGAGAGCTCCTTTTTGAGCGTTGGGCTTGCCGTGCAGCTCCTTATACTGGATAGGCACGCGTACCCCAATCCTCCGATACCTGCGCTTCTCAATGTAATTGCTCATTCCCTTCTCCTCTCAATGAGACCTACGGTCTCTATAATACTGTATTATATCATTTTTGTCATACTTAAGTCATTCTTTCTACTCTATATTGGCCACGTTTATCATCATGCCTTATACGCCCTGACTTCCCTACATCACAGGCGTCTTATGATGATTTTCCTTTTTTAAGTCACATTAAGTATATCATAAGTTGATTTTTTTTGTGTCACCGGATAGTAACTTTTGTATTCCTAACAGCCGCTTTTTTTGGCTTTTTTTTATTGAAAAAATGTTTTCCTCGACGGGAAAAATCATCCGTCTTTTTCGGGCGGACGGAAAAAACAAGCAATGTAACAGTAATGTAATAGAAAACCATGTGATAAAAATTTATGTTCTTGACGCGCACGTACGCGCCGGGCAGCGCGGACAGGCTGTCAAGACAGAAAAAAAGCATGCCTGCCAGATTTTCCGCGCACTTAAAGATCATGTCACCTAACATCGATGAAAGAAAATCCGCAAAGACAGCCAGAAACCCCATAATGACCATTAGGAAACACACGGGGACAGCTACAAGATTGGCAACCAGGCTTATCGGTGTGATAATATGAAATAAAACAGCTATTATGGGAGCCGTGCCGATCCACACGCTTGCGGATACTGACAGAGATTTGAGCACGTACTCGGGCACCGCCTTTAATCGTGCCGGGGTTGACGCGGAAGGTTTTACAGCGGAACTTTTGAAAAATTCTTCCACAAAAGGGCCTATCCAGATACACGAGGCGACACACGCGAATGACAGGATAAAACCGATGTCAGAAACATATCCGGGATTAATCGTAAGAAGCGCTATGAGGGAGGCGCACATTACATTCCGGATAGAGGGGCGCCTCCCGGCCATAAATCCGGCAAGAAACAGGCCGGTCATGAGAACGGCCCGCCATACGGACGGCCTATCCCCTATCATAACCGCGTACAAAACAATGGTTATTATTATAAGCATACGCGCGGGCTTACCGGCAATGCCGCATATCCGTAATAAAGCAAGAAACGCCGCCGCCAGTATGCCCACGTGAAGACCGCTTATGGCGAGTATATGCATGGTGCCTGTTTCAACGAATATTTTTCTCACCCCATCATCCAGCGCGTTTCTTTCGCCGAACAGCATCGCGGTAAGCACGTGAGCGTGCGGAGCCGGCATGCGTATGAGGATGTGCCTGACGGCCATTTTCCTTGCGCCATAAAGAAATCTTTTCACCCTGACAATAACACCGGGGTTCCGGTTCATCTTTATCATGGTGTCCTTCTGCCTGACCCGGCATATAAGATATACGCGTTTACGGGCGAGGTGCTCTTTGTAATCGAATCCTGACTCCGATTTTCCCGGGAACGGTTTAGCGATTACACCCTCGACCGCCAGCAGGTCACCGTAACGGGGAACGCAATCTTTCCTGAAATGAGCCTTCACAAGCAAGCGTCCGGAACAGTTAATCCAATCATGCCCGGATTTCAACGCCTCGGTTGCCATAGTAAAACAAATAACGGGACAAAAAGGGCCGAACCGCCTGATTTCGGGATCAGACGCGACAGTGCCCGTGACGACCGACCGGACGGGGCCGCCGCCGGTAAGGCCGGATATATGATTTTCGGCGCGATAATTAAACGCCATGCCCCTTGCCAGGGACGCGGCAAAGACAATCGCCAAGACAAGCGCATCAAAACGGCGTACCGCTTTTTGCCTCACACAGAACCATATTATCAGAAAAAAAGCCGCCGCGAGCACGCCTATCAAAAGGCCTTTCCCGGACGGCAGCCGGGAAGACACGATGATTCCCGCCAGAAAAACCGCGCTGATCAGAATAAGCGGATGCCTGTCAACTGCCGTTATCCCCTTCATGTACGCCTCTCACGCAGATTTTACCTTTTATTTTTTCAAACCTGACGCGGCCGATGCCCTTTACTTTCATTACATCCTCTTCCCTCACAAACGGTCCGTAACGCTCCCTGAAATCCACGATACGCGCCGCTGTCACGGGCCCGATCCCTTCAAGCGTGATCAACCGGTTTTCATCCGCCGTGTTGACGTCCACGGGGGCGTTTAATTCCGAAGGGATGCTGTCGCCATAATCGATTGATATATAAGGAAGGCGGCGCGGATCAAACTTATCGCCGGAAACGCGGATAACCGCGGTCACGAGCAGAATCACGGAAAGGAAAACTACGGCGGTATTTTCGTCCCTCGTAAGATTCATGGTATTCGGCTATCGTTATCGGATAACGATATTCACAAGTTTTCCCGGTATGATTATCCATTTCGCTATTTTTTTGCCCTCTGTCCATTTTACGGTTTTCTCATCGGACATGACTGCGTTTTTTATTTCGGCCTCTGGCGCGGACGGACTTACATCTATTTTTGAGCGCAGTTTCCCGTTAATCTGCACCGGTAAAGTCACGATGTCTTCCTTTACTATTTCCCTGTCATAATCCGGCCACGGCTCGGCGAGTATGCCCGGTTTATTGCCGAGTTTTACCCATAACTCCTCGGCGATATGCGGGACAAAGGGGCTCATGAGGATCACGACGGCCCTGACCGCCTCACGCGCGTCTTCCTCGTGTTCCTGCCCCGACAGATATATCTCATTGACAAGCTCCATGACCGCGCTTATGGCCGTATTGAAATGAAACCCCTTTTCCAGGTCGTCGGTAACTTTCTTTATCGTTTGATGCGTCTTTCTCTTAAGGCCGGATACGGGGCCCGATTGGCCGCGGTTTTCCGGATGCCCTTTTGCCCCAAGGCCTTCCACAAGCCTCCAGACCCTGCCCAGAAACCTGTATGCCCCCTCGACTCCTCTATCAGACCATTCGGCGTCTTTTTCCGGAGGCCCTATGAAAAGGGTGTAAAGCCTTACGGTATCCGCCCCGTATTCTCCTATAAGCTCATCCGGGCTTACCACATTTCCTTTGGATTTTGACATCTTGGCGCCGTCTTTCACTATCATGCCCTGCGTAAAAAGACGTTTGAACGGTTCATCAAATTTTACATACCCCATGTC